>CAZTFJ010000308.1:0-3944 GCA_964612255.1 uncultured Rikenellaceae bacterium
CTCAACCGGATTATCCTGATAATCATTTACTGTGGCCACACTCTGAGCAAATACTAGGATAATTTTCCCGCTTGGGGTGGTAAAGAAATCCTTAATATCTTTAGGGAAATACCCTTTCTCATTTATCTCCCCACTAGCCAAATTGATATTAAAAATACCATTGCTGTTAATACCTAACACCTCGTTATAGCTAACAATCACCGACTTAACAACCAAGAGGTTCTCCTTAACCGCTTGCGATTTAGAGGCATCAACATCCCAAACCAGCAACTTCCCATCGCTACCAGACGAGTATAACTTATTATTAGTAAACGATAGTGTACGCACAAGACTATTGTGGGCACTTAGTACATTGTAATTATCGCCCTTAAAATATTTTGAACTCAAGTACAAAGCCTTATGGATATCGGGGTTGTAGGCAACGCCATCGAAATCGGCATTGAAAGCGTATGCCTGATAGGCCAGCAGCCCCTTAAGGGTTGTGTCGGCACGCATTTGCTGACTTTTTACTGCCATCGACTGGGCAATGGAGAGCATCCTTCTTCGTTCGGCATCGAGGCTAGCCTGCTCGGCCAGTCGTTGCTGCTCAACAGCTTTTTGCTCATTTGCTTCGGCAAGTTTTAAATTCTCGGTAGCTTCCTTCTCCTTCTGGGTTGCAATAAGGCGCTGTCTGTCGGCCTCGTTTAGGTTTTCGAGGGCCATTTGCCGTTGTCGTTCGGCTTCTCGCTGGCTTTTCTCTGCCTGCTCTTGCTGCTGCTTGGCCAACTCTGCATTCTGTTCGGCCAACGTTTTCTGTTTTTCGGCCTCAACACGCTGCTGCTCTGCAATGTCTTTTTGCTCAAGAGCCTCGGTTTGAGCCTGCAATGCATCCTGTCGCTGAATTAACGCCAGAATACCCAAACCTATTGAAATCATACCGGCTGTACCTAGAATTACGGCAACAATTCGGGAACGCCTAAGGGCACGTTTCTGCAAGCGAATTTTATTTTCCTCCTCGGCAATATACTCCTCCTCACTAGTCCGCAGGTAAACCATAGTTCGCTCAAAAGCAGGATGATATCGAACTGCCCAGGCTAAATTAGGATTTTGCTTCTCGCGCCAATTAAGAGCCATTTGCAAGTCGGGGGGGCCCCAAAGGCTGGCTTTGCCCTCACTATACAATTCGGCCGAATCGGCCAAGCGCAAGTACATTTTAACGGCTTGCGATTCGTCTTCAACCCAAATCTTAAGCTTATCCCAAACACGCATTAGGCTCTCGTGGGAAATATCGATAATCGAGTTTTCATCTAGGGGAATGTGTGGAGGTGGCATTAAAAACGTGCGCCCACTCATTCTAAAAATCTCGGCAATAGCAATAACCTCCTGGGCTGTTGATTCGGCAATGGCAGCAAGTTCTTTCACGCTGGTTGGTCGGCGTATTCCCCTATTATCGGCACCTTTCTCGGTAAGCGATTTAAAAACAACCTCGCAAACCCTTTTCTGTTCTACACTTAACTCATCAAAAGCCTCGTTAGCATGGTTAGAGAGGCTGCGCTCTAATCGGCCTATAGCCTCGTACTCCAAAATACCAATGGCATTGCTAGTATCGGAGTGCTTAACCCAATACTCCCAGGTACGCATTAGGGTATGCTGTAGAACGGGAAGGTGATCGGGATTATTACCCATCTCGTTGAGCAACAGTTGAACCAGCTGATCCGATATTTGCCCACCACCCACTGCAACTGGCCCCGTAATAGCCTTACGAAAATCTTCACGAGTCATTCGGGGTATTAGGTAATGGCTATCGTTTATTAATCGGGTAAGCTTTTGAAATGGGGAGCAGTCGCCAATAAAATCGGAGCGCATGGTAATAACCACATAAACAGGTAATTCTTGCTGTTTAACCACATCAACAAGCAAATTCACAAAGTGCTCAACCTTATCGAGCGCATTAGGCTCTTTGCTTGAATACTGATATCTGAAGATCTCCTCAAACTGATCGACCAGAATAAGCACATTCTCCTGTGGCGAAAGGCCACACTGTGAAATCACTTTTGATATACCATCGGCTGAACGTTTAAGCACAGCCTGATTAATCATTGCATCTGGCTCAATATCAACTTCACTACCAGACGTTGCAAAGGTTGATGCTAACGACTGGGCAAGATTCTCAATGGGGCTGGTACCGGGGCGGGTAACAGCAACACGCCATTTCGACCGTCCGTTATGAAGAAATCCCCCGTAAAGGGTAGGCAATAGCCCACAGTATATTAGCGACGACTTACCAGAACCCGATGCTCCCAAAGCGGCAGCAAATCGGTTGGCAGCCAGATTATCTATAATCTCCTCGCTTTGCCCCTCGCGACCAAAAAAGAGATGTGCTTCGTTTGGGTCGAAAGGCCGCAAGCCAGGAAAAGGGTTATCTAAAACCTTTGCAACACTCGTTTGCCCGGACAAACTATCCATAGGCCAAATATTTAATTATTAGAACTCTGTTTAAAAATCGTATTTAACTCATCTACGCTAGTTACAACATCGGTAAAAACATTGCTCACACCATCAACCTCAAGATTTTTATGAGATTTGAACAAAACCACCCTTTTAAATTGCTTTGCCAAATCTACACCCCGCGATTTTAGTATGTCGTTAGCCTTTACTGCCAGCCATTGCGGATTTGAAGAACTATAGCAAAGAATTACCGAGTTAGCCTTACCCAAAAGGTTTAGGTGCTGAGTAAACGACAACCGCTTAAACTGAGATGGTGCCGCAACACGTTGTTCTTTCAGCGCGCTCACTACCTCTTTCTCCAAGTTATTGCAATCGGAAACCAAGTAAACATCAACGCTTTTTTGTTCACTAGCAAAAGGATTATCGCCAGAGGTCTCTCTCTTATAATGTTTTTTTAAATCTTCTATTGATGATTTAAGAACAACCGTACCTACCGACTGCAAAGGATCGCGTTGAATCTTCTCTACAAAAATCTGGTTTTCCTCGTCGGCAATTTCAAATGCCGATGAAATAACTCGTTGAGGTGGATTTTCTGATTGCATAATTATTGCCGACCTATCGCACTGCAACTCGGTTAGCGAGAGATGATTCTCGGGGAAATGAATTTTATAAACCGGCGGAATAATGTGTATAACTAAACTAGCATTACTTAGAGCTTCGTCGATTTGCTGAGTGCACTGGTCCAATTCTGCGCTTAGGGAGCTGCTGGGGAGCACATCATATCCTAAATCGGTAAGATCGCGTTTTAGGTTTTCCCTATCGGGATTATTGTAGTTATCGTCCACCGAGAGGTATACTTTAGGCTTACCCTTTTTTTTATCATCGCCTAAAATTTCGCCCTCAATCTCTATAGCAATATCAGTAATCTTTTCCCAGTATTTTGCCTTTGCATATTTACTAGTTGGTTCGTACAGAAGCACTTCATCGGTTTCGGTATGCCTTTCCCAAAAGAGGTACTGACCAGCCGTGGCAATTTGTAACTTATCATTATTAGGCTCAATATGCAATGCGTAAATATTATTGGGCGGCAATTGGGCAAGTTTAGTGTCATCCTGTATTTCAGATATTACTAGAAAGTTGCGAAGGGCTCCCGGCTCATTAAAAACAACATCAATCCTAGTCTGGGGTAAATATCGCTTGACGCACTTTTGCAAATTATTAGCAAAAGCCTCTGAGAATTTCACCTCCGCATTGTTGTTCTGGTTATACCATATGGCTATTTTAAGATTTGCCATTGCGCTATATTTTTATGCCAATAACGGTTATATCATCAACCTGCTCAAGATTGCCAACCCAGTCTTTGAGCGTACTCTCAAGCACATCGTACTGCTCAGACATTGGCATTTGATGTATCTTGATAAGCATTTCGCGAAAACGCTTGGTCATAAACTTAAAGTTATCGGGCCCTCCAAACTGATCGGGGTAGCCATCGGAAAATACGTAAACCACATCGCCGC
>CAZTFJ010000309.1:0-3940 GCA_964612255.1 uncultured Rikenellaceae bacterium
AACGAGGTGCATTTTAGTGCCAATAATAAAAATATGTACTACGAATATTTAGTAGAAGACGAATCGAAAGTTGTAGAATCACTAGTTTCGTTGATAGACCATGAAGGGGGAAATTTAGCATCAAAAAAAGTAAATATGGCAAATAGTAAGGACTATGCCTTGCTTGCTTACGGTGTAATGGGAAAAACAGATGTTTTTGCACCAGGTTTTGCTGCGCTGGAACTCAATACAGAATTAGATGAAAATGGGTTAAGTTATGTTCGCTTTGCCCACTTTAACCCAAAATATGACAGGGTGAAAATTGAGGTGGGAGAAAGTGAATTTGTTTTACAATTTGGGGAGGTGTCAGAGCAAGTTAGTTTTACGGATCCATCTTTATTTACATTCGATGCATATGGAAGTGTGAACGACAATTTTATTGCTATACACTCAATGAATGGATACGATTATACCTTACAAAACAATCATATTTTTATTTTTTCACTTGATAGTCAGGCTGGTGGCGACAATATGGTTTATAAAATGCAAGAGGTTGAATAAACCAAATTTACTCGCAGTAAATATTATTTCTGACCAAAAAACTCTTTCGTCTTACTGGGGAACAAAACATCACCTTTTTCGGTAAACCCATGCTGAATTAAATGGCCTTGCAATCATTAAAAACAGGTGCTTATTTTCTCTGCTTTCTTTAAAAAAAGCATCTACCCATATTTTTCTAAAAAAAATGGGTTCTATTCTCATAGAATTTATAAAAGCCTAACTTTACAGCAAAATGCGTAGATATGAAAAAGTTGTTAGTTGTTTTACTAATGGTTGGTTTTTCTGCCTCAATGTTCGGGCAGGTTACCTTTATACTAAAATCGATACCTGATGATACCCCCGATGAATCGCGGTTTTACCTATCAGGAATGCTCAATAAATGGCAACCCAACCACCCCGAGTTCGAGTTTACCCAAGACAACCTTGGCCGATTATCGCTTACCCTTAAAACTGTGCCCGATACGTTTGAGTACAAGATTTGCCGTGGCGATTGGAACACGGTTGAGGTTGACTCAACCGGCAAGGATATCGATAATAGGCTTTATGTAGACTCGCTTGGCAGTACCATAATTATTGATATTCTCAACTGGCGCGATAGAGTACATCCTAAGAAACTGGTTTCAACCGCATCAAAAAATGTGTTTTTTACTCCTACTAGCATAGAAATTCCGCAACTCGATCGCAGACGCACGGGTAGGGTTGACTTCCCTCCCAACTACTCGTCGAGCCAAGGGCGTCCTGTGATTTACATGTTCGATGGGCAAAACTTATTCGATGCATCCACCTCGTTTGCCGGCGAGTGGCGGGTTGATGAAGTACTCGACAGCCTTTTTCAACGCCGAGGGCTAGCATGCATTGTAGTGGCCATATATCACGGCGAAGACGAAAGGTTAAACGAGTACACCCCGTGGCCTAATGCCGATAAAATGGGTGGCGATGGCGAGAAATTTGCCAAATTCATTGTAAAAGATTTAAAACCCTATATTGATAAATACTACCGAACCCTGCCCGACAGAAGCAACACTATAATCATGGGCAGCTCGCTGGGTGGGCTTATGGCTCTTTACACAGCGCTGGAGTACCCCAAGGTATTTGGCAAAGTAGGTGTTTTCTCACCATCACTCTGGTGGAGCGATGAGGCATTTACGCAGATAGAGAAATTCCGCAAACGCCAGTTCCAAAAGATTTATTTATATGGTGGCGAGAAGGAGGATAAAAATCTTGTGAGAAACATTAGAAAAGCCGAAAAGTTACTTAAAGAGGCGGGTTTCTCTGAAAACGAGCTATGCAAAAGCATTGCCCCCGATGGTCGCCATAACGAGTACTATTGGGGTCGCGAATTTCCCAATGCCCTTAAGTGGATGTTCGGCATTAAATAGTCATAATATGTAAAATGGGAGCAACAGCTCCCATTTTTGGTCATATGCTTCAAGCTATGAAATATACCGACCGTGATAATTATTACAAATATAGGTTAAATTCTTCAAATAGCATCGCCTTAAAAACACCTAATCCTTCATTAACCTCGCAATGTAATTTGGGGCAATAGTTGTTTTGGGGATTTTAAAATCGAACCAAGTTTGCAAATTATAGTCGAGGCCATTGTTGTGCATAAAATTATACAGCGCAGTTACCAACCCATTGCTGTAATGATTTGGATTACAACCCACCGTGTCGATATGTTCGCATGCATTTTGCGCAAACGAGTTTGGCTCTAGCGGAACCGCTTTTACGCTGTACTTCTCGGGGTATAGCCCTATGGGGCTGTGAACCGTCATAGTAAACTTGTGCCAAAACGCGCTCTGAATCAACCTGTTTGCAAATAGCTGGCGAACAATTTCCAGAGCATCAATGGTTTCTTTGCTGGTCTGGGTCGGAAATCCGTACATCAGGTAGGCATGAATCATAATACCTGCCTTTTTAAATGCCAGGGTCGATTTAACCAGCTGCTCAATGGTAACGCCCTTTTCCATTTTCTTCAGTAGCCTATCCGAAGCCACCTCAATACCACCCGAAACGGCAATGCACCCCGACTTGGCCAGCAATTTGCATAGCTCTGGGGTAAAGGCTTTCTCGAATCGGATATTGGTCCACCACGTTATGCTGATTTGTCGGGCAAGAATTTCATCGGCCAACTTCCTAAGCACCGCTGGCGATGCAGCCTCATCAACAAAATGGAACCCACGCTGGTGGGTTTGTGCAATTATGGCCTCAATTCTATCGCAAAGCACTTGAGCGCTGGCTGGGCTATATCTATTGATATAATCGAGTGAGGTATCGCAAAATGCGCACTTATGCCAGTAACATCCATGCGCCAAAAACATCTTATTCCAACGGCCATTGCTCCAAAGGTTATGCATAGGGTTGGTGGTTTCGGTAACCGAAATGTAATCGTTTAGGGGTAACCCATCGTAAATGGGCGTTCCAATGCTTGAGTGGTCGAAATCGGGCTCGGTTGCATTGTTGATATACCTAACCTCTCCACCCTCTAGGATATAAGTTCGCGAGAGCTGATTATCGCCCTTTGTTAAACGATTAAGTATTTTGAGCAAGGGCAGCTCGCCATCGTCTAAGCAAACATAATCGACCAACTCAAAAAGACGAGGCTCATTCAAGTTGCGCAACTCGGTACTTACAAATCCACCACCAATAACAACCTTAATGCTGGGATAATTCTGCTTAATAAACTGAGCCGACTTAAGAGCCATAACCAAATTCCCAGGGAAAGGAATAGTAAACCCTACCACCCTAGGATTATGCTCCTGAATACTTTTATCGAGTAGGGTAAGCATAATTTTTGTTATGGGCGAATCGATCTGTACCTCGGACTCAACCACACCAAAATCGGACGCAAAAAGCCCTATCTGCTCAGCATAGCGGCTAAACCCAAAGCGACTATCGATACATTCGGTAATAAAATCGCCTAAATCCTCGATAAAAAGCGTGGCTAAAAACTTTGCCTTATCCTGAGTTCCGTCCCACCCAAAATGTTTATTCAGATTTTGCTGGATATTGAACCGCTTGGCCCTTGGCAATATGCCATTTACTATAGCATGGGCAAAAGTAGTGTCCTTGCCCTGTAAGAATGCCATCACCGAATCGATATGCCTGATGTACTCGTTCTTTGCCCTAATAATTTTTTTACAATTTGCCGAGCAGCTAACTCCCTCGGCAATATGGAATAGATACTTTAAACCATCTCTCGAAAACATCTGCAGTATACAGGCAATGCTCAAATCGAGTTGAACCGCTGTAAAACCCTTCTCGTTCAAAAAGCCTTTAAGGTTAGGCGTTGCGGGGTAGGGAGTGTTCAGCTGAATAAAAGGAGGAGTAATAAGAAGTATATCGACCTGTGCCACTATGCAAAATTGTTGTTTGCACAAAAGTAGAATTTGTTTTT
>CAZTFJ010000310.1:0-3936 GCA_964612255.1 uncultured Rikenellaceae bacterium
CGTAAAGTATTTCTCGTGGAAGGTTAAGCCCTACTTTAATGGTTTTAAAGGGGCGATTCTTTTGCGGGTTGGTGCGGAAGCTGCTATAGGTTTTTCCTGTTTGTAAACAAACCTCTACGGCTTTGAGTACTCGCTGCGAATTTTTTAAGTCAACCCTATCGTAATGCTCCGGATCGAGCAGCTTTAGCTGAGCTCTTAGACTTTCAATACCTTGGGTTTTTAGCTGGTTTTCGAGCGCTTTGCGCAACTCTGGATCGGGCGTGGGAAAATCGTCAATCCCGTTGCAAACTGCGTCAATATAAAGCATTGATCCTCCCACTAGCATAGCCTGGTTATGCGTTTTGTAAAGATTTTCAAGAACTTTAAGCGCTTCCGTTTCAAACATTCCGCAGCTGTAACGTTCGGTAATGGATTTGTGTCCCACCAAATGGTGGGGTGCGGCTGTTAGCTGCTCGACGGTAGGAGCAGCAGTTCCTATGCGCATTTCGCGAAAAAACTGCCTAGAGTCGACCGAAACTATTGGCGCATTGAAATGTTTGGATATTGTTAAGCTGGCATTGGTTTTACCAACGCCAGTGGGGCCAATAAGAACAATTAGGTGTTTGCTTGTCAATTTATTAAGCTGATGCTAGTAGTTGTCGTCGGCAAAATCTTCTGAATCAAAGTCAATTTCGTTGATATCTATGTCGTTGGTTATTTCGTCAAGGTTATCAACATCATCCTCTAAAATGCTATCCACATCCATATCGAGTTTAAGCTGCTGGGGCGGTGTGCCAATTGATGTTTTGCAAATGGGGTAGGCTATGTCTTTTTCGGGTTCGCATATGTTTGCTAGTTCCAAAAAGAAGCATCTATCGGAAAAGATATCGAAAACGTATAGTAACCTATCTTTTTTGTTTTTTAACAACTCGAAAAGCTTAACCGTTTCCATAGGAATTGCTGCCATGCCGGCATCATTTTCCATATCAATTAGGGTTAGTTCCATACCCTTATTCCAGTGCTCATCGGTAAGGAAGAAAGAGGCTAGCTGCGATGAGTCGTAGCCCAAGTCGTTCTGTATAAAATTGTGGAAATCGAGAAAGGTATGGCTGTCGGCAATTTCGTATTCCCTCAAGAATGCTTCCTCATCCCCCGAAATCATTCTAAACTTGTATATCATGGCGTATTGGTTTTGTGCAAAATAAGTAACAAGGTAGCGATAAAAAAAATCTTTTAGCGCAAAATTATCAACCTAAAGCGTAGATAGAAATTCTATGGTATCAATGCCATCGGCGTAGTCGGTTAGCCGCGGGTTTTGCGCCTGTCCAAACGTTATGGCACCTGGTACTTCGGGCAAATTTGCCACAACGCATTGCAGCTGGTGGCTGTTTGTATCGATATAGCTAACCACGTTTTCAATATCTGTGTAATATTGGTAAAACAAAACGCCCACGGGGCTGCCAAGGCTTTCGTCGGGTTTAAGTATAGAATAACCTGTGTCGATGTGTTCAATTTTATTCATTAGGTAAATTGCCCTATGGTACTCATAGTTGTTGGCGTACTTATTATGGTTTGCAAGATGTTTAAAGTTCTCGAAACTAGCTAGAAGTGCTGAAAAATCGTAATTTTTGGGAACCAGCAATTTTGAAACGTTTCGGCAGCCAAGTCCAAAGTACATAAAAATATCGGAAGCTAATGCTTGCAATTGTTGTTGGGTTTCGTTTCCGCTAATAATGGCAATGCTGTGCCTATTTTTTCTGATGATATTTGGGTACTTGCCAAAGTAGTACTCAAAGTAGCGCGAGGTATTGTTGCTCCCAGTGGCAATAACGGCATCGAAGTTTTCGAGCTTATTTTCGCTTATGGCAATGACATTGTTTAGCTTTGGCTCAATTGCAGTTAGGAGGTTAACAAGCGCTTGGGTTAGTCCAGCATCTTTCGACGATACCTTGCAAATCAATTTATGCCCTGCCAGAAGAACGCTAAGCAAATCATGAAACCCAACAAAAGGTACGTTGCCTGCCATAACCACGCCAACGGTTTTTTGTATAGGTGGCTCAAATGCATTGGTGGGGTATTGCAATATCCACTCCTCTAACTGCTTAGTGTTTAGCCAGCTGGTGGCAATAGAAGTTATTGCATTCTCGCAAAACTCTGGGGTAAACCAAGGGTTGCGGTGTTGGGCTACTTTTAACGTATCCCAAAAGTTCCGGGCTTCAGGTAATGTTTTTGGGTCCAAAATTGCCTCTCCCAGCTTGGCAAAAGTATTTATTCTGGAATGTATGTCCATTGGTATTTTTTTACAAAGATAAAATTTTTGTCCTTTTGATTTGTTTAACACTAATTGTTGTACATAAAACCATAGGGAGTATTACTTTTATAGCGGAAAGCAAAAAGTATTACCTTTGGTGATGCATAAAATATAAATCGATGAAAAGTTTTTCCCTCGTTTTCGAAAACCTTAAGGTATCATTTGGTGCTATACGTTCAAATACCCTGCGTACAGTACTTACCATTTTAATTATTGCTGTAGGAATTATGGCATTGGTAGGAATTCTCACCGCTATTGATTCTATAAAAAATAGTATTAATAGTGAGTTTACCATGATGGGTGCTAATACCTTTAGTATCCAGAGCCGTGGCATGAGAGTGCAAGTAGGCGGCAAGCGTTATCGCACAAAGAACCATTCATATATCAGCTATCAGCAAGCCACTGAATTCATGGAGCTATTTGAGTTTCCTGCTACCGTTTCGCTATCAATTTGGGCAACTGGCGCTGCAACTGTAAAGCATATGTCCAATAAAACCAATCCGAATATTGGCGTAAGAGGGGTAACATCAGGATATTTTGAAACGGCTGGGCTTGATATAGATAGGGGAAGAGTTTTTTCCGCCCATGAGGAGGAGAGCGGTTGGTCTGTTGCTATTATAGGAAAGGGCGTGGCCTCGCAGCTGTTCGAAAAGAATGAGGATCCACTAGGTAAGGTGATAAGTGTGGGAAGCGGAAAGTACAGAGTTATAGGTGTTATGATATCGAAAGGCGATGCTTTTGGTGGAGGCCCAGATCAATCGGTTTTGTTGCCGGTGCATAATGTGGCTACCCGATTTTCGAGACCTAACATGAACTACACTATCAATATTAAGCCAAACGACCCGTTGCACCTCGATTATGCCGTATCGGAAGCCGAAGGCATTTTCCGAATTGTAAGAAACCTCTCGGCTCGCGACGAGTCCGACTTTAATATTGAGAAGAGCGATTCGCTGGCTCAAATACTCCTCGAGAATATTAAGTACGTTACTATGGCTGCCACGCTAATTGGTATTATCACTCTAATTGGTGCTGCAGTAGGTCTTATGAACATTATGCTTGTGGCTGTTGCTGAGCGTACTCGTGAAATAGGTACACGTAAGGCTATTGGTGCTAAATCGTCTACAATTAAGCAGCAGTTCCTTTTTGAGGCCATTGTAATTTGCCAGCTGGGCGGTGTGTTGGGAATTGTGCTGGGTATACTAATGGGTAATCTTATTTCTTTGATTACCGGAAGTGCCTTTGTAATTCCTTGGCTTTGGATGGCGCTGGGGCTTGTTATTTGTTTTGGTGTTGGGCTAACTTCGGGCTACCTACCAGCAGTTCAGGCCTCAAAACTCGATCCCATTGAGGCTTTGCGATACGAGTAAATTTCAACCTAATCTATCACCACTATGGCTACATTCGTTGTTGGTGATTGTCACGGATGTTTAAAAACCCTCAGGCACTTGCTTGAGGCTAAAGTTGGTATTGCCAAAACGGACTTTGTAATGCTGTTGGGCGATTTGATTGATCGTGGCCCTGAAAGTGCTCAGCTTGTTGATTATATTGTTCAGTTGCAGGCAAAGGGGTTCAAAATTAGTTCAATCTGCGGAAATCACGAACAGATGTTTATTGACGCGCAGGTCAATGAAATTGGGTTTAGAAAC
>CAZTFJ010000311.1:0-2383 GCA_964612255.1 uncultured Rikenellaceae bacterium
AAGTACTGATTTTGGTTAGCGCCCATAGCAACTTGTGCTACGTAAACGTATCCATAGGTCATGGCCATCATACCCAAATCCTTTTTACGGATTTTCTTACCAGAAGCAGCAAATTTAGCTACAGCAGCAACTGGGGTTGATTTTGAGGCCTGTCCACCAGTGTTTGAATAAACCTCGGTATCGAGAACCAGCAGGTTGATATCTTCGCCAGAGGCAATAACGTGGTCAAGACCACCATATCCAATATCATATGCCCATCCGTCGCCACCAAATACCCAAACAGATTTTTTAACAAAGTACTGCTTAAGAGCAAGTAGCTCCTTGGCTAGGTCGTCGTTCTCTTTTTCAAGAGCAGCAACTAATTTAGCCGATGCATCTCTAGAACCTTCGGCATTCTCTTTATTCTCAAGCCAAAGCTTCATGGCTTCCTTGGTGGCCTCGTTGTATCCGTTTGCTAGTCCAGCCTCAATGCGTTGAGCAATTCTTTCTCTCATCTTGTTAACGCCGGTAGCCATACCTAAACCGTACTCGGCGTTATCTTCAAATAGCGAGTTAGCCCAAGCAACACCATGTCCATCCTTGTTGGCGCGGTATGGGGTTGATGGTGCCGATCCGCCATAAATAGATGAGCAACCAGTAGCGTTTGCTACCATCATGCGATCGCCGTAAAGCTGAGTAATTGCCTTGATGTATGGAGTCTCGCCACAACCAGCACAAGCACCGCTAAACTCGAATAGGGGCTGAGCAAACTGGCTATTCTTAACACTCTTTTCCTTCTCTAGAACGGTGTCTTTGTAACCAACCTTTTTGTCCATATACTCAAAACGATCGCCCTCGGCAAGTTGAGTCTCTTGGTTTTTGCTGGACAAACATCTACACAGTTACCGCAACCAGTACAGTCGAGCGCGCTAACTTGAATGCGGAAATTGTACTCCTTGGTACCACCATTTCCTTTAACGGTTTGAGTACCCTCGGGGGCATTGGCAAGTTCCTCGTCGGTTAGTAGGAACGGACGAATAGCAGCGTGAGGACAAACATAAGCACACTGGTTACACTGGATACAGTTGTCGGGAATCCACTCGGGAACGTGAACTGCAATACCGCGCTTTTCGTACTCGGTTGTTCCGGCAGGGAAAGTTCCATCTTCGCGTCCAATAAATGCGCTAACAGGCAAGTCGTCGCCACTAAGGTTGTTAATAGGGATAACAACATTGTTAACAAAATCGGGAGCATTGGGGTTTGTGTGAGGTTTCTCCACCTCAAGCTTAGTCCACTCTGCAGGTACTTCAACTTTGGTTACATCGCCACCCTTGTCAATAGCAGCGTAGTTCATTTTAACAATATCCTCACCTTTACGACCAAAACTCTTGTCAACTGCTTTTTTCATTGCAGTAACTGCTAGGTCGTAAGGTATTACCTCAGAGATTTTAAAGAATGCACTTTGCATAATTGTATTGGTGCGGTTACCCAAACCAATCTCTTCGGCAATTTCGGTAGCATTAATTATGTAGAAGTTTATCTCTTTCTCGGCTAAAACTTTTTTAACTGAGTTTGGAAGTTTTGCTTTGGTCTCCTCTGCATCCCATATGCTGTTTAGAAGGAAGGTTCCTCCTTTACGAATACCTCTAAGCATATCGTATTTGCCTAGGTAAGCAGGAACGTGGCAAGCAACAAAGTCGGGAGTATTAACCAAATAAGGTGAACGGATGGGCTTATCGCCAAAACGTAAGTGCGAAGTGGTTACACCACCCGATTTTTTTGAATCGTACGAGAAGTATGCTTGGCAATACTTATCGGTGTTCTCACCAATAATTTTAATGGAATTTTTGTTGGCACCAACAGTACCATCAGAACCTAATCCGTAGAATTTACCTTGGAAAGTACCCTTGTCGGCAAGGTTTACCTCTTCGATAAGCGGTAGCGATTTGAAGGTAACATCATCAACAATCCCAACAGTAAATTGGTTCTTAGGCTCGTTCATCATAAGGTTATCGAAAACCGAAATGATTTGCGCAGGAGTAGTATCCTTCGAGCTAAGTCCGTAGCGTCCGCCAACAATAATTGGGGCATTCTCTTTTCCGTAGAAAAGGTCTTTAATGTCAAGATAAAGTGGGTCGCCATTGGCTCCAGTTTCCTTGGTACGGTCTAGCACTGCAATGCGCTTAACACTTTTTGGGAAAGCCTTAAAGAAGTGCTTAGCCGAGAATGGACGGTAAAGATGAACGGCAATAAGACCAACTTTTTCGCCATTTGCTATTTTGTGGTCAATAACTTCTTTAATGGTATCGGTTACAGAACCCATTGCAACAATAATGTTTTCTGCGTTGGGGTCGCCATAGTAGTCAAATAGGTCGTACTTGCGTCCAGTAATTTCCGAGAGCTG
>CAZTFJ010000311.1:2420-3910 GCA_964612255.1 uncultured Rikenellaceae bacterium
AATGTCAGGAAGAACATCGTAGTACTTGTTAGCAGCCTCGCGTGATTGGAAATAGATATCGGGGTTTTGAGCAGTACCGCGTGTTACGGGGTGCTCTGGGTTAAGTGCCCTGTCGCGGAAAGCCTGAAGAGCCTCACGGTCAACTAAACCGGCTAGTTCCTCGGTTTCAAGAACTTCAATTTTCTGAATTTCATGCGATGTGCGGAATCCGTCGAAGAAGTGAAGGAAAGGAACCCTTGACTTGATAGATGCCAGGTGTGCAACAGCAGCCAAATCCATTACTTCCTGAACACCACCAGTTGCAAGCATTGCAAAACCAGTTTGGCGAGTGCTCATCACGTCGCTATGGTCGCCAAAAATAGAAAGTGCTTGCGCTGCAAGGCTACGAGCCGAAACGTGGAATACACCAGGAAGAAGCTCTCCAGCAATTTTATACATATTAGGGATCATAAGTAACAACCCCTGTGAGGCAGTGAATGTAGAGGTTAGTGCACCAGCCTGTAGCGATCCGTGCACAGCGCCCGAAGCACCTGCTTCCGACTGCATTTCTGTCTGCCAAAAGCAGCCCACTCATCAATGTATTCGGCCATTGTTGACGAAGGAGTGATTGGGTAGATTGCAGCTACCTCGCTAAACATGTATGCGATGTGCGATGCAGCGTAATTACCATCACAGGTGATAAACTTCTTGTTTTTTCCCATTGTTTAAGTGTATTTTGTTGATAAATAGATACATAAATTTTTTGTCAGCATAGCAAAGGTAAGTAATAATAGCAAATTATAAAATGTTGTTAAGCATTTAACAGTTAGGCTTTTGCTGTAACGTTTGCGAATATACATTTTCGCTGCTTTTTAGTGCATTAGTAATGATGTAATTGGATGTTTTTGGGTGGGCTACTTTGTAATATTTCTAAATTTATTCTCATTGATTTAGTGGCTTGGGTAAAATCTTTATTTATGGTCTTGCTTTCATTTAATAAATCCGTCTACTTACATTAGTTAAATTTTCGCCTGCGTTTTAATTGCTAGATATTTAATTGGTTAATTGTAATTAGACTTGTGTGAACTCTGTATATTATTAATACCTTAACTATTGCTGCCGATGCTTTTTGAAACCTTGATTTTTAACTGTTTTGCTATTACCGAAATACCAAAGCAACATATTTAAAGCGCTGAAATACATATGTCAATGCGATGATGTTCTGCTTGCAAAAGTAGAGTGAGCAATAGATTTGATGTTTTTAGCAACATCTATCGCAAACAAAAAATAAGGGAGTTGCACAATGATATTATTTTCTGCCTTCCCGACGATTTTAGACTAATTGCTATAAAATTGGGGCTTTAGATTTTTTTAATTGATTTATGATTTTTGTTTGCATTGCTACCATTCGGAAAATTTGGTACTTTTACTCCCCACTGTTGAACCATAAAATTGACATGAAGCCAAAATTATTAGTTACCCTATTGGCCCTTTTATTAGTCTTTGGATGC
>CAZTFJ010000312.1:0-3901 GCA_964612255.1 uncultured Rikenellaceae bacterium
GAACCCAATGTAATTCCTTGTTCTGGCTATTTTCCCATCAAAACTCAGGAAAGGCTGATATTTGGAATCCAGATTGGTATTTTCATTCTCAAGCTGGGCTGGCCAAATTTCTTTATATTCTTTCCATAAAGAGCATAAATACGATTCAAGGCCTTCACGGTTATCAACGGCAAACTGCTTGCCGTATTCGAATGTAGTATTCATGATTACCGTTTAATTTACTGCTTGATCTGCGGTTTGATTTCCCAGTCGTACTTTTCAGTATCGTATTTAATGGACCATTCGCTTCCTTTGAATATTTCTTCGACAATCTCGGTTTTGCCAGAGAAATATTCCATAAGCAGTGGAATCACTTTGTTCTGAAGCACTTTGGAAGTTTCCGGAGGTTCCTCACCATTCATGAAATACCCGTGGCCAATTAAGTAATCAGCAGACTTTTTGCGGTTATATATCTCATTATTGACGTGCCTCAGAATTTCTCCGCTGAGCCCGTCTACTTTACTGTAATCAGGGAAATAACCCTGGAATTCAAAGCGCCTTCTCAATGCGATATCAATCATTGCTATCGATTTGTCGGCGGTATTCATGGTCCCTATAACGTAAACATTGGACGGGATTCCAAAATATGTTTCTTCACCAGGAATACTGACTCTGAGCTCGTTTTTAGCACCTATACGTTTATCTTCTTCTAACAATGTAATGAGCTCACCAAATACTTTTGAAATATTAGCTCTGTTGATTTCGTCAATGATGAGCACGTATCTATTCAAGGGAACTTCTGTAATAGTTTGTTTGCCTCTGCGCCACAGCTCCTTTACCAACGGCTCATAATAAGATCTTAAACCACTTGTAAACTCTCTTATCCCTTCATAAAGACCTTGAATTGTATCTATGCTTAATGTATGATCCGTACCGCCAGATTGTTTTCTGAAACCTAAATTGCTGGGATTGATTTCTGTAATCCAGAAAGAAGATTTGCCGGAAACCATCGTCATTGGCATCAAAAGGGGAGCGATTGCGCAAAAATCCAAATACAGCAAGACCCGTTTTAATATCGGATGACACAGCCGTTGCGCTTAGGTTTATTGAGTTTTCAGGGGCATAACCGCCTATACCATCCATACCAACACCAGAGGTTCCGCCATTTACACCAAACTCGTAGGAATTGTTTATAGGATCTTTAAGGATAAGATTAACGGTTCCGGCTATTGCGTTACTACCGTAAAGCGCCGATCCGCCACCACGAATTACCTCTACCCTATCCACCATATTTGAGGGGATAAGCTCGAGCCCATAAACGCCAGCCAATCCACTAAAAATTGGGCGACTATTTATAAGGATTTGTGAATATGGTCCTTCTAGCCCATTCATCCTCAGCTGGGTAAATCCACAGTTTTGGCAATTGTTTTCCATCCTAAGGCCAGGGCTAAAGTTAAGCCCCTCGCCAAGCACAACCGATTGGGTCATTGAAAAAATCTTAGGGGTAACTGTGTTTACTACTACCGATGATTCGCGTCGACGCTGCTCGTTCCGGTCGCCAGTAACAACAATCTCATCAAGGCCTATGGCATCTTCCGACATTTTAAAGTTGAGTTCGAGCGTTTGGCCAGCAACAATGGTTACCTCTTTCTCGGCACTGGTATAACCAATTGCTGTAGCTACAACGGTATAGGTTCCCTCAGGGATATTGACTATTCGATAATGCCCGGTTTCATCGGTTGATGTTCCAATGGTGGTTCCTTTAAGTACCACATTGGCAAAAGGAATATGCTCGCCGCCATTAAGAATGTGGCCAACTAGGTGGGCATCGCTTTTTCGTTTTGCACCATGCTGGTGCTTATGGCCGTGATGATGACCTTGACCCTGTTGAGCAAACGTAAACGAAGACGAAAAAATTAAAAACGAAACAAAAAAGGATATAATAGTTCTCATAAAATATTATGTGTTGCACAAGGCAAAATGTTGCCCTGCAAAAAAAATGTAAAAAAAGAATTGAAAAGTTGCTAAAAAAAGGAGGTGTTACTAAAATATATGCACCGGTGGGGCTCTATTGGAGATATTCCGCAGAGTATTTAAGCCCAACAGGTTATACGAGTAGCTACGTGCTATAAGTTTGGGCTGAAAAAAACTTGTGGCCAAAACCAATACCCCAACCGAGAACAACAGCAAGAGGTTGCTAATTACAAGAAGTTCAACCTTAGTGTGCTGGTGAGTTTGACTTGAATCATCGGCTTGATTTGTATTACTAAAGGGGTGAGCATGTACAATAAGAGTGCCGTTAGGCAAACGATGCAAATGCATAAAAAGAGCATTATTGAGCGTAAGTAACCCAATAATGCCCAGCAGTACAATGGCAAAAGTTTTTTTTACTATGTATGGCATACCTGCTTTCATGCTACAAAGATGCGGCTGTTATTTTGTTCACACAATACCTAAAAGTTGGTATTTGCATAAAAACACCAGCTATCTGAGTGCAAATATCGATAAAGGTTTAATATGTTACAAGTACAATTTGGATGTTTTTATAACACTATAAAAGCCAACCAGATAGTATATAGTTTGCCTGTTGGGTTATTATTTTATATGTTTTGATACTATTGTATAAAACTCGTTCAAGTTTATAGGCTTAGGCAGGTAATCGTTACACCCCGCCTCAATGGCCATATCCCTATCGTCGACCATAGCGTTGGCCGTTTGGGCAATTACGGGCAGCAAAGGCCTAAAGGACTTTATTTCACGAGTAGCCTGATAGCCATCCATTTTGGGTAGTTGCAAATCCATTAGGACCAGATGAATGTCGCTTCTTGATTTACAAATCTCAATGGCCTCCTCGGCATTACTCACTCCAATAAAGTTTGCGCTTGTGGGGGCTACCATCTCGCCAAGCAATGCAAGCGACTCCTTAACATCCTCAACAGCAAGGATATTTTTATTAGTCCAATTAGGGTACTCAAATTCTGTTTTACACTTTGTATTAGTATCCAAATAATTAGCACTAGGCAGAAACGGTATGGTAAACCAGAAATGCGAACCCGTTTCGCCATCGGAAGTTACACCAATATCACCGCCCATTCGGGTAACTATACCTTTGCAAATGGCTAGTCCAAGACCCGAACCACCGTATGCTCTTGTTGTTGTTTCGTCGGCTTGGCGGAATCTATCAAATATCACATCAGCCAATTCACGCTTCACACCAATACCTGTGTCCTCTACATAAAAATAGATTTTATCATCTTTTATGCTGTATCCAAATTCTATGCTCCCCTTGTGCGTAAACTTAATGGCATTACCAAGCAAGTTCATAAGTACCTGCCTAAGCCTATCGGCATCGGTTAGCACAACCATTTGAGGATGCTCAAAGGGAGCATTAAAGCGCATTTCAATTTCCGACTTCTTCGCCCTATTTTTCTCTGAACTGTACATCAGATATAAATCGTAAAGCAACTTATTGAGATCGCAAGGGGTTGATTTAATCTCAAGCTGATTTGCTTCAATCTTAGATATGTCAATAATATCATTAATCAGATTAAGCAAAATCCGTGAATTACCTGTAATAATATCTACATAATAGTTCACCTTATCTTGGGGCAAATTGGGGCGCAACTTGAGCAGCTTGGCAAAGCCAACAATGCCATTCATGGGTGTGCGAATTTCATGGCTCATATTGGCCAAGAATGCGCTTTTAAGCCTATTGCTTTCATCGGCTTTTTCCTTAGCCTCCTCGAGCTGTGCATTCTGTTCGTTTAGCTGCTCAGCATACATCCTTTCCGAGATAAGTTTTTTCCGCCTAAGCCTATTTATTGACGAAAGCAAAAGAATTACTACTAAGAGTATTGCAACCGTAAGTGCAAACCCCACAACCATTCGAAAGTTTCGGCGAATAAATTGATAGGGTGAATTA
>CAZTFJ010000313.1:0-3885 GCA_964612255.1 uncultured Rikenellaceae bacterium
TGGCACTCCAAGTAAGGGTTGCGCTGCTGCTGGTAATGTTTGATGTGTTAAGGCCTGTTGGAGTAGATGGTGGATTGGTTGTGAACATACCCTGAAGGGCAGTTAGAGCTTTTTGAGCATTTAATCTTCCTGATCCCAACTTGCCAGTATAGCCTGAGTTTAATGAGTAGTGGTTATCAACATTATTGGTTAACAGGTTAAATACTTGTGTGTTGGTTAGGGTTACACCATTACGCACTGCATTAGATACTAGCAAAGCGGCAACACCAGAAACGTGGGGGCAAGCCATTGAGGTACCCTGATAAAAGCCATAGCTACTTCCAGTAAGCGTGCTAAGAACACCTTTTGGATCGTTTGATGAACTTTGTTCACCACCGGGAGCAGATATATCTACCCAATCGCCATAGTTGGAGTAGTAACTTCTTACATCTTTATTATTCGTGGCAGCTACCGATAGAGTACCCGAATAGCATCCGGGATACCAGTTACCGGTTGCATTGTCGTTACCTGCTGCAAAAATAGTTATACCACCGTTAAGCACGTTGCCACCGCCATTGGTATTAAAGTAATCAATTGCATCCAGAGTGGCTTGGTCGTATACATTTACGCTAGTATATCCCCAGCTATTCTGAGAGATGGCTGCGCCATTGTCGGCAGCATAAATTGGAGCTTGGTCAAATCCACCGCTGGTTGTGTTGTTGAATACTTGACAAGACATAAGGCGTACACCATCGTTATTGCCAGTCCCCCCAGCTACGCCAGCAACACCACTAGAGTTATTGGTTTCAGCGGCAACTGTACCTGCAACGTGAGTTCCATGGTCATGTGCCTGTAGGGTTGAAGAGTTTGTTACAAAGTTATACCCTTTGCCAGACCATATGTTTCCTACTAAGTCGGGGTGATTGGTTTGAATACCACCATCAATAACAGCAACAATTACATTCGATAAGCCACGTTCCATTTCCCATGCTTCGGGTAGATCTATGTCCTTATCTATAGTACCTGCTTGTTGACCAGTATTGTGGTAGTGCCATTGCTCATTGTAACGAGTATCGTTTGGAGTCCATTTGCTTTCCTTGCTATTCTCTTCGGTGCGTCCCTCTGGAGCAACGTGCCCAATTAAGCGTTTTTTGTAAACAGGCTCTGCAATCTCAACCTCGTCGAGTTGAGAGTACTTTTTTACCATTTCTTTCACATCGGCTTTCGAGTCGACCTCGACAACAAACCATAGATGAAATCCCCATGCTTTATGGCGCTCGCGATGCATTGTTGATTTTGGAGAGTTTTCATAAAGACCATGTAAAAGTGGTTTGTAGGTTGATGCTTTGTAGGCCTTGTTCAGTTTATCGAGCGAAGTAACGCCTGTAATTACATGACCGTTTTTCTCTGCTGTCATTAAAACATCGGGAACAGATTTTTCGAGAGTAGGCTTTAGTTTAATCTGTATTTTACCGGGTTCGTAAGCATCGGCAGGAACACTCTCAATATCAATGGGTGGTCTCTCGCCTTTTGTAACTGTGTTTTGTGCAATTGCCCATGAGGACAGAAGTAAAACTACAAAAATGGATAAAACTTTTTTCATAAGCATAACATTTGGTTAGTTAATGGTTTAGTTTATGGTTGTTGGTTTTGCTACAATAAATAATTGCAACATTTTGGTGTCGAATATAAAGAAAGAGTTAACCCAATATTAAGCAAATCGACAAACAACAGTTATCGTTGGACAAACAGCACGAATTGTTGAGAACAAGTGCGAGATTGAATTTAAATGTATGTTGTAAAAAAGTTTTTATTTTAAAAAATACTTATATTGACCCGCAATTAAGTATTTGCAAAGCCTTATTATTATGAAATTACGCTGCGCTATTGTTGATGATGAGTCATTATCAATTGACATTCTGCAGGGGTACCTTGCACGCATACCAAATGTTGAGGTAGTTGCTACCTTTAACGATCCCATTTCTGTAATTGACTTCTTAAATGAGAATGAGGTCGATTTTCTCTTTCTTGATATTGAGATGCCCAATCTATCGGGGATTGATTTGCTTAAAAGCTTGGTTGAACCTCCGCTGGTGATTATAACCTCGGCAAATAAGAATTATGCCCTTGAGGGGTACGAACTCGATGTGGTTGATTACTTGTTAAAGCCTATTAGTCTTAAACGATTAGTCCGTTCAATAAGCAAAATATCAGAAATTATTTCTGCGAAAATAAATCAGGTGTCAATTTCGTCGGAGGAGTATATTTTTCTCAAGGAGAACAAAAGAATGGTTCGCGTAAATTTTGCCGACATTCTATTTGTAGAGGGGATGAAAGACTATGTGAAAGTGGTTACCCGCGATAAAACTGTTGTGTCGAAGCAAAGCCTTTCTTGCCTTGAGGATATTTTAGCAAACAGGAATTTTGTGCGTGTTCATAAATCATTTATTGTTTCGCTCGATCATGTTGATGCTTTTAGCAATTCTTTTATTGAGATAGGCCTTTTTGAAATACCCATTGGCCGATCGCATAAGGATAAAGCTCTCGAACAGCTCGGCTTGATTAGTGATTCAGAGAAGTTGTAATGCAATGAGAACTTTCCGTAGCCTTAACTCAAACCTCTTTACAGCTTTAGTATTATTTTGTATAATCGTGTTTTACACAAACAATTTGTATGCGCAGGTTAGGGGGTTGATGTATTCAAAGTACTACTCGGCTAAAGAGTATAAATCGGGTACTCAGAATTGGTCGGTTGTAGAGGATAGTAGAGGTGTGCTGTACGTTGGCAATGCCAACGGTGTTCTTGAGTTCAATGGCGATGCATGGAGGTTAATACCATTGGCAAATAGCTCTACCGCCCGGAGTCTTGCTGTTGATAGTTCGGGTCTGGTATATGTTGGAGGAGTAAACGAAATGGGTGTGCTTTTAGCCAATAGCAATGGAGAATTGGTTTATGCCTCGTTAACAAATTACCTGCCACCCGAAACGAAAGATTTTGGTGAGATTTGGAGAATAACGGTATTGGGCGATTCTGTTTTTTTCTCATCGCAACAATACCTTTTTTGCTGGCACAACAATAAGTTTAGCTATTGGCAAATTGATGCTAACCGTTTCTATCTAACTCATTTGATTGGTAGCGATTTGGTTGTCCAAAAAATTGGACAAGGCCTACAAATGATCAAAGATAGCGTACTCGTTGATGTTAATGGTAGCGATTTTTTTGCCAATTACCGAATACACTCTATTATTCCATTTAATAACAAGTACTTAATTTGTACGCGCAGCAATGGATTTTTCCTTGCAAACTATAATGGTAAGGAGTTGCTTAACATTACTCCATTTGGTAATATATCTCCTAAAGCAAGAAAACTAAGTGGTTATTTCAAGAGTAATTTGTTTTACCATGGCATTTTGCTAAACGATAGCTTGGTGGCCTTAAGTTCACTTTCGGGCGAAGTGATGCTAGTTAATTCATCATGGGATGTGGTTGATATTATTAATTCAGAATCGATAGGAATAGTTAGCCCTGCCTATCAGCTTCATAAAAGTAAGAGCGGGGTGTTGTGGATGGCACTTGATAATGGAATTGCAATGGTTGAAGCGCTATCTCCTTTCCGTTACTGGAATGAGGATATGGGAGTGAGTGGTGTTATTGCCGATGTGGCAGAGCTGCGCGATACGTTGTACATTGCAACAGGGAATGGAGTTTTTTATACACCAGCTAGCTCCGAGAACAATTTATTGCTATCACACTTTAAGCCCGTTGATAGAAAATTAGAGCAAGCCTGGGAGTTTTTGTACTTTGTTCCGCCCTCCCCACAATGGAGTTCTCCTTACACATTATCCGATACTTTGCTGCTTAATCACGATGAGGCCATTCTGCTGGTGTCATCCACAACGGGATTG
>CAZTFJ010000314.1:0-3878 GCA_964612255.1 uncultured Rikenellaceae bacterium
CCGATAATATTATGACTATGTTAGGAATCTTCCATTAAAGTCGTGGTAGAACCAAAATTTGAAGGGCCCTCGTAGAGGGCATATAGCGATTGAAAATTTGTGAAACTAAACTAAGCACCCCAGAGTGGGTGCAATAATGAAAGCAACTTATTGCGCTCTCTACGACCTGCCTGCCTTCGGCAGTAAGGCAGGTGCGCTATGGTTATATGAAATACTTTTTCAATCGATATATGCCACCTACGGCCGCTCATAAAATGAATTGTTCAAAATAACTTAAACAGTTTCTATAAATGGCTAAATAACAACAAAAAAGTGCTTCGCATATACTACCCAAAAAAACCAAATAACCATAATCACTATCATACTAGGTGCACTTTTCACTACCTAAAATATTGTATCAACAACATTATGCTAATAATACCTATGATTGAGAAACCAGTTAAGAATGAATTGTGAAACCAATGCCATCAAATCATAAAATAAGTTGCTGCCAAAACAAAAAGACACACCAATTTAAATTGACGTGTCTTTCTGAGAATTCATTTTATTACTAAAAAGTAAACTTTGAAGCAACTAGAAAACGATGATTTAGCGTTTTTTCAATATCCTGTGGAGCACCAAATTCATTAAATGATTGGCCATACGAAGCCGTGCTATACATATACTCTAACCCAAGGCTAAACTTTTTATACTTATACAACACCCGTGGCGAAATGCGTACCCCCTCGTCCATATTAGCTGCGCGTGTATTCCACATTGGTCCAGAGGTTTCAATCTCTTCGTTAGCTCCTAACGATCCCATAAGTCCTGCAAAAACACCAATGTGCCAGTTCTTATTTATATCGTAAATTGTCTCAAACCAACCTGCATAGGTTCTTAGGTTAGTATAACGGTAGTCGGTTTCCATTGCTATATCGTCGAGCAATCGTCCATATCCACCAATCATTACAAATTGGGTCATATTCTCGCCATACGACATTTTAGCCTTAAGGGTAAGGTTAGAAATCTTTACCCTACCAAACCATTGTAAATTTAGGGCACCCAATAAATCTTCACTATAATGTTCTACTGCACCATAAGTTTCATGCAAAGGTTTTAACCACATATACCCCACTGTAAAACCGGTTGTAAAATTTGGCTTATTGCCAATATGCATTTGAAACTGTAAATCAGGCAAACCTGCATTTCGCTGAGCAGCCTCCGGCCCTACTGACGAATTATAGCCATGAGCCAAAGCAGCGGCCACAATTTTTAGGCTGGGTGTAGGTAAATAATCAAGCCTAACCTGAGGGGATCTATTGAGAGGGTTAAATGGCACTGCAGCACCAAACGAAATCACCTGAGGGAAAAGTTCAGGAGTAAACATTGGATGCCAGTATTGTCCAAGAGTTAAGCTCATCTTATCCCACTGCAACTTCATCATGGCGTGCCTAAGCCTAAGCTGATGCTTGTAGGCCTCGGCAGTGGCAAAGAAATCGGTTTCAACCAATCCGGTTAGCTTTGCATTAAATACATCGGGGCCAGCCAACTTAACACCCAAACGCGATTGTAACGAGAGCATCTCGAGCTGAGAGTTGGCATTAATCAAATTACCAGTTTCGGGATGGTAAGATGGTGGAGATGGATACAGGTACAAATCGCCATCGCGAGTAAAAACAGATTGATGGGTATCAAACACCACCTCATGGGTAATATACCCATAAAAAGTGTACGATACCTTATCCTCTTCAACTTGGTCCTGAGCATAAAGCCCTTGGCTAAAAAGCATAGCGCAAAATGCTAATGCAAAGCTAAACAAGCAATTCTTTCTAATTCTTATCATTTGATGAACGGATTGCCCCAATAGCTGCCCTAAAAAAAATGCGTTTTACTGGCAGGCAGTGCTACTGAGAGATTATTAGATTGATTAATTGCATAAAGGCATAGCGTTATGTATTATTTATGAGTTGGAATATTAGCTAACACATCAAGAAGCAAATCCCAAAATTTTTCTGTTGTCTCTATATTTAAGCGTTCATCGGGTGAGTGAGCTCCCTTGATAGTTGGTCCAAACGATATCATATCAAGTTCGGGATATTTCTCTAAAAAAAGGCCACACTCTAAACCTGCATGTATGGCTCTAACAACTGGTTCATTTTTAAAGAGTTTCTGATAAGAGTTTTTGGTTATGTTTAAAATAGTTGAATTGGTATTAGGCGCCCATCCTGGGTAACCACTAGTATGAACCACATTGGCATTAGCCAAACGAAAAACGCTTTGTACCATATTTCCAACATCTACTTTCGAAGAGTTTGTTGAACTTCTTTGGCTTGTGGTAACCAATATTTGATTGTCTTGAATAAACTTAATGGCAGCCAAATTGGTTGAGGTTTCCACCAAGCCAGGTATGGTTTGGCTCATAGCTATAACACCATGTGGGCAGGCATAAATGGAGTTAAGCAAATCGAACTGTGTTGGCTCATCAATAACCGATTGTGGCATTTCAGCTTGTTGAAGGTCAATTTTCAACTTTGGCTCAGTTACGCTATACTCCCCAAGAATATCAGCCTTTAAATCGCCAAATAGTTTTTCCATGCTCTCCACTTCATCCTTATGAATTACAAAGGTTGCAAAAGCTTCGCGCGGAATAGCATTCCTCAAATTTCCACCCTCTAACATTGATATTCTTAAATCGTACTTGTTTGAGCCCTTCCAAAGAAAACGGTTGATAATCTTTATGGAGTTACCTAAGCCTTTATCAATTTCGTCGCCGCTATGGCCACCCTTAAGGCCAGTAATAGCTAACTTGTATGCTTTAAAATCGCTGGGGACTTTCTCTGTATCGTAGGCAAAGGTAATTTCGGTATCCATTCCGCCAGCACATCCAATAAAAAGTTCGCCCTCATCTTCGGAGTCAAGGTTTATCAAAATTTTTGATTTGATAAAATTTGGCTTTAGCTCAAACGCCCCTGTTAAGCCAGTTTCCTCATCAACAGTGAAAAGGCATTCCAAGGGGCCATGAGGAATATCCTTTGATGCTAGCAACGCCAACTGAGCAGCAATGCCAATTCCATCGTCTGCACCTAAGGTAGTGCCTTTAGCACGCACCCACCCCTCTGCTACGTATGCGCTTATAGGGTCGTTATTGAAATCGTGAGTCACATCGCTATTCTTTTCGCAAACCATATCCATATGGCTTTGCAGCACAACCGACTCCAACTCCTCCATACCTTTTGTAGCTGGCTTTCGAATTAAAATATTACCAGCCTCATCCTGTAATGTTTCTAAATTATGAGTTTTGCCAAAATCTTGCAGATAAGCAATTATCTTTTCCTCTTTTTTAGATGGTCGAGGTATTCGAAGTATCTCAGAAAAGTATTTCCAAACCTCACTTGGGTTTAGCTTTTCAAATTCATTCATAGCTAATAGTTTTAAATATTACAATAAACTTATGGTATTCTAAGTAGTAATGCAAATATTACATTTTTTTTTAGATATCAATAAAATGATAAAACTAATATACTAACATTAAATTCGAGGGGTTACTAGTCATAAAGCGATATCAACATATTTTTAATTACAAAACCCTTTTGTATAACATAAATTTATGCAAAAATGGTTTACAGCAATTTTCAGGAATAAAATTTCTGCCATAAATTAGTTGGGTTCACAATTTTCGCTGTGCAAACAAATAATCAATAACCAATATTTATAGATGTAATTTTGAGATTACAACCATTTGTCTTTAATTTGTCGGCTGTATGAAATTACTCAAAATTTACTATTGAAAATATTAAGCAAACAGTTTATAAATGATTGAAATATCAGAACTTAAGCACTTGCTCCGCATTGCAATAAACGCAGCAATAAAGGCAGGTGCACTTATAATAAAGGTTTAC
>CAZTFJ010000315.1:0-3870 GCA_964612255.1 uncultured Rikenellaceae bacterium
CCTTTTAGGGGAGTAGCCCTCTTTTTTATTTAAATTTTAGTCGGTCACTACTGTTATAAATATTATTTTTAACAGCCCACATAGCCAGGGCTACCGCGTTTTTGGTACCGGTTTTTGAGAAAAGGCGCGACCGGTGACCCTCCACCGTGCGCTCGCTAAGGAATAGCTTCTCGGCAATCTCGGCATTGGTAAAGCCTTGGCAAATTAGGTTTAGCACCTCGGCCTCGCGATCGGAAATGGGCAAGTTGGGAATATCTGTGGTTTTTGACTCTTTGGTAACTATATCGCTTTGCGAGGGCTCCAAGGTGCATAGCATGGCGGGCTGCCCCTTGAACTGTACCTGCATCCCTACCAAATCGGCATTCACTGTAGTTTTATCTTTTAAAAGAATATCGACATTGATAACAAACGATTTTTTGAGCCCTGCCACACACTGCTCCGATGCGGCGGTGAAACTCTTTAGCGAGCTTCCACTCAGGATATTTGTTACGGACAACCCCTCTATCTGCTCCTGGGTATAACCAAACACCTTAGTAAAAGGGCGATTAACGTAATCGAAAGTGCAGTTATAAAGTATAAATGCTGGGTTACGGGTATTCTCGAACAGCACCTTAAAGTTCTCGTCGTGCTGACTAACAATGCGCTGCCTATGCTCAATGCGACGGTTAATAATAGAAACCAGCTCATCGAACTCGAATGGCTTGGTGATGTAATCGTCGGCACCGAGATGGAGACCCGCCAAAATTTCGTCGCGAGTAGATTTGGCCGACAGGAATATAAAGGGGATTACCGATGTAGTATTTACCTGATGCAGCATATTGTAAACCTCGTATCCCGAGAGGCCGGGCATATTGATATCGAAAATAATAACATAGGGTGTATGCTGCAGCGCCAGCTGAATACCCTGCGCACCATTGGCCGCAGCAATGGAGGTAAACCCCTCGTCGCTTAGCAGCTCCAGGGTGGTTTCTCTCAAGTCCTGATCATCCTCAATAAGTAGTACCTTTTTGCCCATACAACATATAGTTAAAATTTACTGCACATCTAGCGGAATGGTAACTGTAATGCTTGTTCCCTCGCCCACCTCCGAATCGATATGTATTTGGCCGCCATGCAGCTCAACGCATCGCATAACGATGTTAAGCCCCAGCCCTGTTCCCGAAATCGCCTTGGCATTGGATGCCCGAAAGTAGGGGTCGAATAAAAACTTCTGCTCCTCCTTGGGAACACCTATCCCCCTGTCGGTTACCTTTATTACATACTTTTGGGTATTGGTGTAGCCTATTAACAAATCAATTGGCATATCTTTGGGCGAATACTTAATGGCATTGCTTACCAAATTGCCAAGAATGTGGGTTAGCAGGGTCTTGTCCATAGGGGCTTTTACCTCATTGCCCTTTAAAGTTTGAATTTTGATATTGGGCTGCAGCTGGTAATCTATTTGCTCTAGCATATCGTCGGTAAGCAAACTTAAATCCCACAGCTCGGGTACAAAACTTAACCTGCCGCTTTGATCCTTACTAACCAGCGATACCTCGTTAAGCAATGCTGTTAGCCTTTTCTCGGCATTGAGCAACCGGTTAATGGCCTGCTGCTGCTTCTCGGGCCTATTGTTTTGCAAATATTTGCTTAGCAGCTGAATGTTTAGCGATATATTGGTAAGCGGAGTGCGAAACTCATGCGATACGGTGGATATAAATTGAGATTTTTGGCGGCTCAGCTCGGTTTCTTTCAACAGGGCAGCCCTCATATCGTTACGAGCCTTAATCTTATCGGTAATATCGCGAGCGTTTACAATAATTCCACCAATGGCTGGGTCGTTGCTAAGGTCGGTGGCCTTACACTCGAAGGTTTTCTCGTAGCCCTCCTTGTGGTTAACCCTTATCTCGTAAGATGCGGTCTTTTGTTCTGCTTTGCAGCTAAGCAACTCGTTGAGCTTTGACTTATCCTCGGGATTAATATAATCTATTATATCCACCTCAAAAAAATTGGTTGGACTATAACCCAGCTCGGTTTCGAACGATGGGCTTAGATACAGAACACTTCTGTCTTTACCTAAAATGATAATAAGATCGGAAGCCTTCTCAATCATGCTACGAAAACGGTTCTCGTTGCTAATGAGCAGGTTTTCCATAACTTTGCGGTCGGTAATATCAACCACCACCTCATCTATATATTTTTCCTTAACATTAATTACGGCGTACACCACCACCCATATGTTTTTTCCCTCCTTGGTGATGAACTTAAACTCGCTAATACAGGCTCCCTCGGCGTGCAATTTGCTAAGAAATGCCCTGCGAACCACCTGCTTGCTAAAGTGGTTAGCAATTGAGGTGCCAACAAGCTGCTTTGGGCTTTTATACCCAATAAGCTGGGCAAAGTATGAGTTACAGCTTTGCACAAAACCAGTTACTGTATGGGTTCGTACATTCTTCCGATAAAACTCGGGTTTGACGAATTTGAAAAAAAACTTGGGTGGTATCGTTAAAAACTTCGAGAATGTATTCGCGGTTGTTTACCCTAACCAGTTCGCCACTCCAAACCACAAAAAGGGCATGTCCATTGGCAGTCATCATGGTAAGCGAAACGTCCTTATTCTTGCCCTTAGTTTGCAAACCCGCAAGCAAAGTATTGTACTCATTAGTATTGCATATAAGCCCTAAATCCTCAATAGTTTTGCCTTTCACGGCACTGCTGGTAAGATTAAACATTTGCAGGAAGCTCCTGTTAACCTCAATAATGCCCTTTGTTTGGCCATCGCGCAACACCAAGCCGCTGGGGTTTAACCTGAACAGATGGATAAATAGTTCCTGCGACTGGCGCAGCTCCTCCTCAATGCGCTTACGATTCTTTATCTGTTCGAGCAGAGAGTTGTTTACCCTCACCAAATCTTTAGTTTGCATTGCCACCTCTTGCGAGAGGTTATTCTTAATGCGATGCAGCTCAAAGAAAGCTTGGTTCTGCTGGGTTATGTCAACAAGCAGACAAAGCACAAATGGCTGTTCTTGAATACTAACTGACGAGAAATGCAATGCGGCATCCCTTCTGTCTGTTTCTGTTTTAAAAGATACCTCTAACCCTGAGTAGCCATTATGCACAAATGAGGTAATTGACTCGTTTAGCCGTTCAACTGGCATTTGGGTGAGTTTAGCCAATGGTATTCCCACCAGCTTACTAGCTGGCAATTGAAAAAAATTGGTTGCCTGTTCGTTGGCGTATTCTATACTGTAGGTATGGGGGTCGAGAAAAACAATTGGTAAGGAGCTATTCTCAATAAATCTAGTGCAACTCTCATTGTTGAGAAGAGGTGATTTTGAGGTGAAATCGACGGCTTTAAAAGAGTTAAATGAAAAGCTATAGAAAACTTGCTGGTCGATGGCAAGCCTATTAAAAACAACCTGAACAGGATAGCTACCAAGCATTACCGATTTGCCAAATGGCATTTGCGATGAGGATAGCGTAAAAACATCTTGCTTAAGCCAATGCAAATCGAAGCCGATGGTTTGAAGCGTTTCGCCTAAAAGCTGATGCTGCGATTTGCCAAATGGCTTTTCGGTATGCCTGTTACAAGCCAATATTTCGCCCTCGGAATTGGCTATTAGCATAGGTACGCTAACCCCCTCGATTAAGTTTGCGAGCTGGTTAAGGGTATTTGTGTTGCTACTAATGGCCATTTTGCTTTTGCTTATTTTTGGAGGTTACCAAAGATAAAAATTTGACTAAAGATAACACATAGTTTTAAAGAATTTAGACAGGTTCTAGACAAGCGAGAGAGAAGTTTTGCACTGTGAGTTGAGATTAAGATTGGAGGATTGTAGATGGGTGTTGTATGAGCTTCGTTACCACACGATAAAATCGTGCGGGAGCAAG
>CAZTFJ010000316.1:0-3858 GCA_964612255.1 uncultured Rikenellaceae bacterium
ATGCCCGTAGGTCGATGATTTGGCTTTCGAAGCAGGTATCGCAGCTATGGGTTATGGGAGTTTACCCAACTCACATTCAGAGCAATAACCAAAGTATCACATTAAACTAATAGGAACAATGGCAACAATCACAATAATTGGAACAGGATTAATTGGCTGCTCATTTGGAATGGCACTTCGCAAGCATGGCCATTTTATTATAGGATGCGATAATAGCCTAAACAATCTAACGCTAGCCAAAGAGCTAGAGGCAGTTGATGCTACAAGCCAATCAATCAACCTTCCTGCCTGCCATGGACGTCAGTCAGGCAGCTTGCCTACTGGCAAGCAGGGTCAATCAATCAATCAGTCAATCAAACAAACAATCAACCAGTCAACTATAGTAATTCTTGCAACTCCTGTTGATCATATCCTTGAAACCTTACCTCAAATTCTCGATAATTTGCCAAATGATGCTGTGGTAATAGACACAGGATCAACCAAGATGGCCATTTGCCAGAGTGTACAGAATCACCCGAGGCGAAACGCCTTTGTTGCTGCACACCCTATGGCCGGAAGCGAGCATTCGGGACCTCAAGCAGCAAAGCCAAATCTTTTTGTTAACAAAAGGGTAGCTATTTGCGAATCGGGATTTTCAAGTCAAGCTTCACTTTCGAGGGCCATTGCGCTTTTTGAATCGATTGGGCTAAAGCCCATTTTTATGTCGTCAGAACAGCACGATTCTACCGTTGCGCTAGTTTCGCACCTTCCGCAACTAATGGCATACGCATTTGCATCGTTACCAGAGTTCGAAGAGACTACTTCTGATAGCTGGGTAAACGTTGCATCCAGTGGGTTCGATTCTTCAACACGATTGGCAATGAGCCATGCTGAAATCTGGCTACCCATTATTATGCAAAACAAGGAGTTTGTAATTGATGCGCTATGCTCTTTAAGCAAAAGCCTAAATAAAATGGCAAATAATCTTATAAATCAGAACATCGGTTCACTCTATTCCCAGATTGAATGTGCCAAAAGGAACAGATCCACTTTTGAGAAGAAAAATAGAATATCAGACAAAATTGAATTAGCACCCCTAACAAAATAAACCAATGAAAACAGAGGTACAAGTAGCAACCAAGCAGAAAAGGATTAGCAATATCCTTGAGGAATCGGGTCGATTAATAATTGCTGGTCCATGCAGCGCCGAATCGCAGGAGCAAGTAATTGAAACCGCCAAAGCCCTTGCATCCGACGGTAGGGTTCACTTCCTAAGAGCAGGGATTTGGAAACCCCGTACCATGCCAGGTTCATTTGAAGGAGTTGGAACCCTAGGCTTTAAATGGTTAAAAATGGCCAAAACCATAACTGGGCTTCCAATTGCCACCGAAGTTGGATCGGAACGTCACGTATACGAGGCTCTTAAGCACGGAGTTGATATGCTTTGGATTGGCGCGCGCACCGTAAGCAATCCATTTACTATTCAAGAGATTGCCGATGCCATTCGGGGTGTAGATATTCCCATAATGGTAAAAAATCCGCTTAGTCCCGATATCAACTTATGGGAAGGGGCTATAAATAGGTTTGCAAGAGCAGGCGTTTCGCAGCTTGGCTCGGTACATCGGGGTTTCACACTCTCAGGAAAGTCTATCCTACGCAATAACCCAAATTGGAACATTCCCCAACTCTTGCGAGAACGAATGCCCGACATCCCAATTATTTGCGATCCGAGCCATATTGCCGGCAAAACCAATCTAGTACAGCCAATTGCTCAACGAGCAATTAATATGGGGCTAAACGGATTAATGGTTGAAGTTCATCCAAACCCACAACAAGCCCTTAGCGATGCAGCACAACAGCTAACGCCCCTATCGTTTACCACTATGCTCAACAGAATAATTGGCGAAGTAGAACTAACCAATACCGACGAGTTACTATCGGAACTTAGGCTTGAAATCGACCTTATTGACGATGAACTAATTCGTGCAATTGCCAATAGAATGAACTTGGTAAAACATATTGCCGAGGCAAAAAAACTTAGTAATACTGATATTATCCAGCCATCGCGTTGGGACAGTATAGTTCAACGAATTGGCCAATTGGCAAGCGAGCAGGGTCTTAGGCCATCATTTATTCGCAAACTCTTTAATAGCATCCATAAGGAATCGTGCAATTTTCAGCATGAACAAATCCTGCAATCGGCGGTAAAATAAAAAAAACAGCCTAATTTTATGTGCTCAAAGCATTACGTAATGGAGAAAATTGAAATTCGTGGTTTATACGGACACTCGACAGTACTAGTTGGCGAAACCATTGAGAACGTTAACAAATATCTACCCAAGGCTAAGATTTATATTATTGCCGATGCTAATGTTATAAAACTTCATGGCCAAAGGTTTCCGAAATACCCGACCTACAGTGTTGATCCCGACGAGGGTTCAAAAAGCCTTGAAAAGGTTGGCACCATTTGCCAATGGCTGCTGGAAAATGGAGCCAACCGCAACTCGTTTATACTTGGCATTGGTGGCGGCGTTACCTGCGACTTGGCTGGTTTTGTGGCATCGGTATTTATGCGTGGAATCGATTTTGGCTTTGTGTCTACCTCGCTCCTCTCGCAGGTAGATGCCAGCGTTGGCGGTAAAAATGGAGTAAACCTCCAAGGATACAAAAACATTGTGGGCACTTTTACCCAGCCAAAATTTGTTATCTGCGATATTAATCTGCTGAGCACGCTTCCACAGGAAGAGTACCTCAACGGATTTGCCGAAATTGTGAAACATACCCTAATTGCCGATAAGCAAATGTTTGAGTTTATTGAGCAGAACGCCGAAGAGCTAAAATCATTCAATCCTGTGATGCTCGAAAAACTTGTTGCCCACTCGGTAAGGATAAAAGCAAATATTGTGCAAGCCGATGAGCGCGAACAGGGCGAACGAAAAAAGCTAAACCTTGGGCACACCTGGGGACACGCCGTGGAAAAGATTACAGGGCTATCGCACGGGAAAAGCGTAAGCATTGGGCTTGAGTTTGCGGCACGGTTATCGGCAAAAAGGGGGTTAATATCAAACACCGATTACCTTCGTATTGTAAACGTGCTAATTGCACTCAATTTACCCGTTTGCATAAAGAATAACCCTGAAGATATTTTCAATGCAATGGTTAAAGACAAGAAGCAAAACGAAGGAGGCATTGACTTTATACTAATAAAAAGGATTGGCGAAGTGGTGATTGAGCGGATTTCATTCAACGAATTAAAAACGTTTATTAATAGCTAAATTCACACAGGTTATAAGCAATTTTGACTGAGAACTGATCGTCATAAGTATGCTATACTTACTTTATGAACCAAGAATTGAACATAACAGACTTTGGAAATTGGATTATTGACTTAAAATCCAGAATACATGAAGCGCAAAGAAAAGTTGCCTTTTCGATTAACTCACAATTAATTGAATTGTATTGGGATATTGGAAAATCAGTTGCAGAGAAACAAGAAAAAGCAAACTGGGGAAGCAACTTTATCGAAAGGGTTGCAACTGAACTAAAGCATGAATTTCCACAAATCAAAGGTTTTTCTCGTAGAAATTTATACGCCATGAGTCAATGGTACAAAATCTATTCTAAGAAATATCAATTTGTGCCACAGCCCGTGGCACAAATCCTATGGAGTCACAATAGGCTTATAATTAGTAAAGTAAAGAATATTGATGAGGATTAGTCTACATCGAGAACACGTTTACTACATTTAATTACGAACGAAATCGCTGCTAGTTCTCTCCCACTAAGAACAACCCAAACCATTAAAACATAACCTAAATGAACCCAAAAATATGCCTTAGCCTTGGCCACATAGACTTTAGCGAGATTTTAGCACACCTA
>CAZTFJ010000317.1:0-3857 GCA_964612255.1 uncultured Rikenellaceae bacterium
GTTCTTACGGCAATATAAACTTCATAGAACTTTGAGCAGAGGATGTAAAAAGTTCATCGAGTATCTTGATTTGAGGAGCATGAGGGTTGTTGTTCTGATTTTTTAGATTAATTATCGGTTGAACTGGAGAGCCATCCCTTTTACAGTCTCGTCGAATAATCCATTTTCGAATACTACTCGCCCATTCACTATGGTGTGGGTTACCTTGTGGTTAAATGTTTCTCCCTCAAATGGCGACCATCCACATTTGTAGAGTATGTTATTGGGTGCCACTTTCCATGGCGTCTGGGGAGAAACCACAACTAAATCGGCATAATACCCTTCCCGTATAAATCCGCGCTTATCAATATTAAATAGTGTGGCGGGGGCGTGGCACATCTTGTCAACTACCATCTCTAGAGAGAAAATCCCCTTCGAAACCATTTGAAGCATGGCCACTAGCGAGTGTTGCACCAATGGCCCCCCCGATGGGCATTTGATGTATGGGTTGTTCTTCTCTTCGAGTGTGTGAGGGGCATGGTCGGTTGCAACAACATCAAGCACATTGTTTTTTAAGGCAACTTGTAGTGCCTTTTGGTCGGTATCTTTTTTAACTGCTGGGTTCCACTTTATTCGCCACCCTAGCTCTTCGTACTGCGACTCGTTAAACCAAAGATGATGAACGCACACCTCTCCTGTGATTTTCTTTTGAGCTAATGGGAGATTTCCCGAGAGCAATTCCATCTCTTTTGCTGTAGATAGATGAAGGATGTGTAACCTGGCATTAAACTGTTTGGCCAACTTTACTGCAAGCGAGCTGCTTAGGTAACATGCTTCGGCACTCCTAATTTCGGGGTGACTGCTGAAAGGTATTTCGTTTCCGTACTTTTCAACGTGAGCGGCTGTATTGCGCTTTATGGTTTCTTCGTCCTCGCAATGAGTAGCAATAAGTATTGGCGAATTTTTAAATATCTTTTCTAACGATTGGGGGTTATCAACCAGCATATTACCTGTTGATGAACCCATAAATACCTTTACACCGCATACCTTTTCAGGGTTTGCCTTCACAATCTCTTCAATATTGGTGTTAGTAGCACCAAGGTAAAACGAGTAGTTTGCCAGTGATGATTCTCTGGCAATGCTATGTTTTGCCTGTAAAGCCTCAAGGGTAATGGTTTGTGGGTTGGTGTTTGGCATTTCCATAAATGAGGTTACCCCGCCAGCAATTGCAGCCTTCGATTCGGTGTATATGGTAGCCTTGTGTGTTAGCCCAGGCTCTCGAAAATGAACCTGATCGTCAATAACACCCGGCATTAGAATTTTCCCACTGCCGTCTATCACTTTATCTGCCTTAAGAACTTCACCCTTACCTGTATGTATCCTTTCAATTAGTCCATTGTTTACAAGTACGCTTCCTACAAAGGTTTTATACTCATTTACAATGGTTACATTATTTATGGATATTGTGCTCATGGCATTTTGTTTTTTGTTTTACTTGTAACATTGTAGAATATTACAGTTTAAAAGGTTGCTCTAGTATTTAGGCTTTAGCGTTTAAAGATTATGAAGTAACTATATTTTAAGGGCAGAGTTGTTCTGTAGTACACCATCTAACATCTAACATCTAACATCCTCTCCTATACCTCTTCCCAAAACTTTTAACCTTCATGCTAAGTACTCCCCAGAAAGCTTCGTTGAATATTCCTCCGCTCATTTTCGAAACACCCTCGCGGCGCTCGGTAAAAACTATGGGCACTTCAACTATTCGGTAACCCATTTTCCAAGCAGTAAACTTCATCTCAATCTGAAATGCATATCCCTTAAACCTTATTTTGTCGAGTTCAAACGATTTTAGCACTTTGGCTTTGTAGCATTTAAACCCGGCTGTGGTATCCATAATCTTCATTCCAGTTACAACTCTTACATACATAGAGGCAAAGTACGACATTAGCACACGCTTCATGGGCCAGTTAACCACATTAACTCCCTGTATGTATCGAGAACCTATTGCAACATCGGCACCATTAGTGCAAGCCTCGTAAAGCCTATTCAAATCTTCCGGATTATGTGAAAAATCGGCATCCATCTCAAAAATATACTCATAGCCTTTGGCAATAGCCCACTGGAATCCAGCAATGTAGGCTGTCCCAAGTCCCATTTTCCCTGCTCGCTCAATCAGATGCAATTTCCCTGCAAACTCTGGTTGAAGTTCTTTAACAATTTGCGCAGTGCCATCGGGCGAGCCATCATCAATAATTAGTAAGTGGTAGTCGCCATCAAGCGACATCACCTTTCTAACCATCGGTTCAATGTTATTTTTCTCGTTGTAGGTGGGTATTATAACTACTTTTTGCATTTTAAGTTTTCCATTGGGTTATTTAAGATGCAAATATATGAAAAGATTGCCCTAGAATCTCACTCAAAAGCCTAGTGATATTCATAAACTATGTGAATAACGCCATAATTTTAGAGCATTTTATTTTGTTTGTTTCTAGTCTGTATCAATTTTTTTTGGTTACAACAGAAGCGAATGGAAAAATTCCGACTCTTTGTCTTTATCTGAATTTATGTTTATGTGTATATAAAATTGCTGTTGATGTTGTATTCTTTTCTCTGCAATGTGAAACGATATTCCAAAGGTTGCCTTAACTTTTTCAAACCGTAGGGGGGAATAGTATATATCTATCCTGTTATACCTATTTAGCTGGTAAAATGGGTCACCCCAGTCAAGGTTGTGCCCTTCACCTATATATAAGGTATTGCAAGCCCCAAACCCTTTATGCTCTAATTTTACCATCGAAAGCATACCTATAGGAGTATTCCAATCTTCAATGTTTCTAATCCTCTCATACGATTGTATTCCGCCCACAGAAAAGCTAAATTGGTCTAATGGAATCCAATGGTTAAGCTTGAACCCAACCCCAACGTAAGCAACGCCATTGTCTCTAACTCCTACAATATCATTAGGAATGGGGTTGTTAGCTCCTGCATAATGATACATATATATATGATTCTTAATATAAAGGTAATCATTGGAGTATTCACCAAATCCCCCCATTATGAATGTTTCTCTAATATTGTCGGCTTTTCGAGAAGTCCAATCAAGGTACACGCTTTGTGTAAAACCTCCTTTATGGTAAGTCCACAGAAGTCCATTTGCATTAGGCCTAAAGTAAAGGAGTGAGTCGTAGTATAGTGCCCGAGGAGCATTTCTGTACATCTCACTTTTGCTAAACGACCCAAATGTAAAATCGAAACAGTTACCTTTAAATTTATAGTACAGTTGAAGGTCAATACTTTTCAATAATTTGTTATCACCAAACTCATGCACACTATTAAATCCTACTCCAAATAAATGTAACGAGTCTAAACTCAGCCCAATTTCTGGCGCAAACCGTGTTCCCATAATAGATTGAGGAACTTGTACTGCCGAATTGTACTCTCTATTATCCGCAAAACCCATAAAATCAATATCCCACCATATATCCTGAGCCCACAAGTTGCTAGCCATTGCAATTAACATAAATGCCGTACTTGCTATGTATTTCCTTATGTTCACTTTATATCAATGTTGAGTTTTACGTATTAGCTATGGGGTATTGTTTGCCAGCCTATGCATAAAGATGTATTTCTCAAAGTTACATATATGTTGCAATTTTCCAACTACAATATTTCCTTAATAAAGATTGCTATACCTATATATGTAAGGTGCTAGATTGATAGTTCATTCATTAATTGCATAATAATTTCAATAAGTTCATTTTTTTTTTGATTTTAAAGTATCATAAAATCAGTAGTATATAGTTTTATTGTAGAATTCACTTAAAAAAACCTTCCAAAACATTTGGAATTTTGGTTGGGAATGCGCTATCTTTGCA
>CAZTFJ010000318.1:0-1944 GCA_964612255.1 uncultured Rikenellaceae bacterium
GGAACTGAATGGGGAGCCGGTTCTCCAGGAACGCATTCGCGCTCCGGAGCAGTATCGATGAGCATATATACAAGTACGATTCAGAGTCAGATGAGTTTGTTGATTATTGGAAAGGGATAGAGCCCGATACAACCGTGACCAATTCGAGAGAGATTAGCCCATCCGATATGCATTTTTATAGGGTTCAGGGTGATGTCTTATCCCTTTTATATGTTGCTCACTTAACCGATACCGTTCTTTGGTTTAGCACCAATAAGGGGATTACTAGGTATGCAATCTCTGGATATGATGGTTTTTTAAATAAACTTAGTACTCAAATATGGAAAGTAACGGCATCTGACTCAGTAATATTTGCAGGGGCAAATTATGGTAAAGACATTGCGTCTTCCGATAGCCTGTTGTATTACCTACCCAACAACTCATCTGTTATTAATTTTAATCAGGAATTAAATTTTGTTGATAACACCCTTAACTTTAACTATTCTCTTCCCTTTTATGAGGGCAGTGTGCCCAATGTATATAGTTATTATCTGGAGGGATACGACAAGGGGTGGTCCGACTGGAAAGTTGAAAGTAAAAAGGAGTATACCAATTTACCGCCCCGAAGCTATGTTTTTAAAGTCAAGGCAAGGAATCTGTATGGTGTTGAGAGTGAGATTTCCGAATATCACTTTACAATTCTACCCCCATGGTACCGAACGTATTTTTCATATGCTTTTTACGTTTTTTGTCTGATTGCTTTAGTTATACTAATAGTAAAATTTTACACCTATAGGCTTGTTCAAGAAAAAGATAAGCTTGAGGCTTTAGTGCTAGAGCGTACGCAAGAGATTTTAGTGCAAAAGGAGGAAATTTTGGTGCAAGCGGAGCATTTGAAAGATGCAAACGAGTGGATTACAGCCAAGAATTCTGAACTTGAGGAGAAGAAAAATCAGCTCGAAGTGAGTGATGCAACAAAAAATAAATTTTTTAGAATAATTGCACACGATTTGCGAAACCCCATAAGTACTGCTGTTAGCACTACAGAGTACATCCTCTCAAACTTCGACAATTCCTCGTCCGACTCTGTTAAAAAATTTATTGAAAAGTTACACCGACTTTCATTAACAACCTATAGTTTGCTCGAGAACTTACTCGATTGGTCAACCAGCCAAATGGGACAAATTCGTTATAACCCCAAAATGGTGGAACTTAATTTTATGGTAGCCGATAGCATAGATCTGGTTAGGAGTATGATTGACTCTAAAAGGATAGAGATTGCTGTTGATATATCCCCATCAATAGAGGTGTATGCCGATGAGAATATGTTGCGTACCGTAATAAGGAATCTTATATCAAACGCCGTAAAATTTACTCCCGAAGGTGGGTGTGTTAAGCTAAGCGCTCAAGTAACAGATAAGTTATGTTTCTTTAGCATTGCGGATAGCGGGGTGGGTATCTCGGAGGAGAATATGCAAAATCGTTTTAAAATCGAAAGGGAGTTTAAAACCCTAGGTACTAATAATGAGCGTGGTTCTGGCCTTGGTTTAATTATTAGCAAGGAGTTTATTGAACTTAATGGCGGTACAATATCAGTGAAAAGTGAGCAGGGTAAGGGTAGTGTGTTTACTATATCAATTAAAATGAGTTAGCTAGGCCTTTTTGCCTGGAAGCTGCGTAAACCTTTTTCTACCCAGTAAGAAAAACTGAATGAGGATACTATGATGGTATAGTGATATTTTTGGGGTTGTAAATGCACGCCTTTTTCTAATAAGATGGATTCTGGTTTTGTAAAAATATAAGTTTGTTAATGGAACATCTTGAAGCTGATTTTTATTTCTTAAAAGGTAAGAGTGTTGGCGAAAATAGTGTCGAGTTTTTGTCAAAAATACAGATACCAGGCATCGAAAATGCAAGAATTTTTGGTTTTGGATTAAAAGATAAAATAAGTAATGTTATAGGAAT
>CAZTFJ010000318.1:1954-3080 GCA_964612255.1 uncultured Rikenellaceae bacterium
GATATCACATATTTTGGTTTACCAGTAACAGCATATCCTGCTGCCGATACCCCATCGAGAATTAATCTGAAAAGAATTACTGGCACTAATGAAAGACGAGATAAATTTTTAAGCAGCATGGCCAGATTGTTTCGATGGTTAAAGTACACCTTTCGGGGACTATTGCTAGCCAACGTTCCTCCCCCTACATGGTATACAGCCGATTGCGGGACGCACCAAATGCTATGGCCTTGTCGTTTAAGCCGCCAGCATAGGTCAATCTCCTCCATATGGGCAAAAAAATCATTGTCGAGGCCTCCTGCATTCCAGTATTCGTTTGCCCTAACCATTAGGCAGGCACCTGTTGCCCAAAAAATTTCTTGAGGAGTTTCGTACTGTCCATTGTCAGTTTCAGTAACATTCAAAATTCTCCCCCGGCAAAAGGGGTAGCCAAACATATCGAGATAACCACCAGCAGCTCCTGCGTACTCAAATTCGTTGGGCTTGTTGTAGTTTAGCAGTTTGGGCATACAGGCTGCAGCTGTTGGCGTTTGCTCCATGAAGCTGGCCAGTGGTTCGAGCCATCCGCTGGGTACATCAATATCGGAGTTAAGTAATATGTAGTAATCGGTATCAATTTGTTTAAGGGCACGATTATACCCACCGGTAAAACCATAATTTTTGTCGAGTTCAATAAGTTGCGCTGCCATACAGTTATTCTTTACCCAGCTTATTGAGCCATCGGTTGAGCCATTATCGGCAACAATTACATCAACCCTAAACCCTTGTGCACTAGAGTTAGCAATAACTCCGGGCAAAAACTTTTGCAAGTAATGCTCTCCATTCCAATTTAAAATTACAATTGCTATGCTCTTCATTGTGCTAACTATTATTTTGATGTTGATTTAGGTTTATGTTTCCATCGGCGGTGGGACCAGAGCCAGTACTCTGGTTTTTTCATAATTTGATGTTCGAGCCTAAGGGTGTGCAGCTCTGTAAGTTCGTATTCTTTTAGAGAGCAAGGGTTGTCGGTTAGTAGTTCAAAATCAACTTGGTAGTACCCTCTGCGGATTTTTTGCATGTTGCAAAAGTACACCGGTGGAGAAAACATAATATCCCATCGTTTTCAGCCCCAGCCTTCCAAGAT
>CAZTFJ010000318.1:3090-3855 GCA_964612255.1 uncultured Rikenellaceae bacterium
TCCTACTATCGATATACTCTCATCACTTTCATACTGCTCACTCAAAATCTCTCTCAAAGAATTTACAGCATAAGCTTTCATTGCCCCTCTGCGGATTTTTTGCATGTTGCAAAAGTACACCGGAAGGTTAAATTTTTGGGCAATCTTTTCAATTCCAAGATATACTGGAGTATCCTGATTTAAGAACTTTGTCCAGTATTGAATTCGTTTTGCGGGTGGCGTTTGGTCGCCAACAAGGCCAAGCAGGAATGGCTCCCCTTTTTGGTTACACTCCACAATTGCCCTTAGGGTATCTTTCATGGGAACGGGAGTACCCCCAAATCGTTTGCGGGTGTTGTTCATCATCACCTCAAAGTTCTTGTTCGATAGCGGTTTGTATACTCCCAACGAGGCGTGTTGTACCTGATTGCCTATTAGTCCAAATAGTTCCCAATTGCCATAATGCCCACTAACCAGAATTGCGCTTTTGCCCTGTGCGTATAGTTCATGAAAAATTTCCAAATTATTAAATCTACATCTTTTCACAGCCTTTTGCTTTCGGGCATGAAGCAGATAGAAGTTCTCGAAAAACAAGTCGCAAAGGTGTCGGTAGTATTTTTTCTCTATGCCAATAATTTCGTTAATGTTTTTATTTGGGAATGAGTTGATAAGGTTTGCCCTAACAACCTTGCGCCGATAACCAACAGCATGGTATATTAATGCATACGTTAGGTTTGATAATAAAAATATTACACTAAGTAGTATTAATCCGGAAGATTCCGATAT
>CAZTFJ010000319.1:0-2893 GCA_964612255.1 uncultured Rikenellaceae bacterium
GAGAATGCTAAGTTTCCGCTAGTCAGAAATTCTGAAGAATATCCATTTCGAGTCCCATGCCCAGCTGTCTACATGGTCGTTAGCATCGTGAAAAGTAAGCTGCCTAATTTCTCCTCCAGTAGCAGGCATAATGTAAATGTTTTGTGCACCGTTTTGGCTGGCAGTAAAAGCAATCCATTTGCCGTCGGGTGAGAATCGTGGTAGCGTTTCAATGCCCTCCATGGCCGTTAGCCTATATGCTGTTCCTCCCTTTGTTGGAACCATCCAAAGGTCGCTTTCGTAGCTAAAAACAATGGATAATCCATCGGGCGATAGCGTTGGTTCCGATGTGAAATGGGGTGGGTTTGTTTCGCCAATTGCTGTGTAAAATGCTAGTATGCAAATGAGTATGATTTGAATTTTTTTCATGGCTATTTACTTATTATTGTTTAAATAAATATAGGTTGACTTTAGCAATCGAAATTACAAATTTATTATTTGATTGATGAAGTAAGCTAAAGTTAAATAAGTGTTTGAAAAAATGTTGAAAAACATCTACCTTTGCGCTGCTTTGGATGATGTTGCTTGGAGTAATTCCCTTGTAAAATAAACAATATCAACCTTGTACTGTTAGTTATGTATAAATCAAAATATCTATAGATGATAAATTTTAATGATGCTTCGAGAGTTGCGCTTGTAACTAAGAGTAAGAGCTATACTTACGCCGAGCTGCTTAATATGATTGAGCGCTTTGCCTTGCTGTTTAGAGGGAAGGGGTACCAAAAAATTGCAATTTACTCGGAGAATCGTGCCGAGTGGATTGCTGCTTTTTATGCTGGCTTGCGCAACAATTGCGTGGTAGTGCCCATCGATTTTATGGCTTCTCCCAGTGATGTTAGCTATGTATTAAATGATTGCCAACCCGAAATGCTTTTTGCCAGCCCTGCCCTAAAGAGTCAGGTGGAGGAGATAAAACAAAAAGTTGAGAAAGTTCCCGAAATCCATGTATTTGGAGAAAGCAATCTTGAGGAGGTTCATACCAAAATTGAATGGCTTGGACCAGATGATATTGAAAAAACAGCAGTAATCATTTATACTTCGGGAACAACTGGTAGCCCAAAGGGTGTAATGTTATCATTTAAAAATATTATTGCCAATCTCGATGGCGTTTCTAAAAAAGTTGAGATTTATAAAGATTACAGGCAGGTGCTGATGCTGCTGCCACTTCACCATGTATTCCCACTGATAGGTTCGATGATGGCTCCGCTTTATGTTGGCGGAACTATTGTAATGTCTCCCTCAATGCAGTCATCCGATTTGCTAGAGACGCTTAAGAATAATCAGGTAGCCATTATGATTGGTGTGCCTCGCTTGTATGAGATTATCTATAAGGGGGTAAAATCAAAGATTGATGCGACGTTTATTGGGCGAACTTTTTACCGAATCGTAAAGTTTTCGCGAAGCCGCAAGCTGGCACACAAGATATTTAAGAAAGTTCACGTAAACTTTGGCGGTAATCTGCAGTTTTTGGTAAGCGGTGGAGCAGCCCTACCAAAGCATGTTGGCTCAATGTTCCAAACTCTTGGCTTTGATGTGCTCGAAGGATTTGGTATGACAGAAGCTTCACCCATGATAACCTTTACCCGACCGGGAAAAGTTCGTATCGGATCTCCAGGCCAGGCGCTTCCTGGTGTAAAGGTTGAAATACGTGATGGCGAGATTGTGGCTAAGGGCGATAATATTATGCAGGGTTACTACAACAGACCAGAGGAAACTGCCGATGTGCTTAAGGATGGTTGGCTATACACTGGCGACCTGGGGCGTTTCGATAGGGATGGCTACCTGTTTATAACGGGTCGTAAAAAGGATATTATCATACTATCAAGCGGTAAAAATGTAAATCCGGTTGAGTTGGAACTTTCGTTCGAGAAGCATTTTGATGAGGTGAAAGAGGCGGGAGTATTTCTCCACAATAATCATCTGCATATTGCCATTTTACCTAACCTAGAATTGCTCGCAGAGAAAGGAGTGCAGGATGTAAATGCATATTTTAAAGGGGAAGTTATTCCCGCATTTAACGCCATGCTTTCGCCATACAAGCGGATTATGAAGTTTGCCATTGTTAACTCTGAGCTCCCAAGGACTCGATTGGGTAAAATTCAGCGTTTTAAACTGGCCGACCATGCATTGAAATCGCAAAACAAGAAAGCAAAGCTAGATGGATATGAGGCTACCGAGTACTACTTGGCAGTGAAAGGATTTATTGAAACGCAGATTGATTTCGATATTCAGCCCAGTCACCATGTTGAGTTCGATTTGGGCTTAGATTCTCTTAGCAAGCTTAGCTTGATTGATTACATTGAGCGTAGCTTTGGCGTACAAATGGACGAGAAAAAGCTAACAAGTTTCCCAACCCTAAGCCATATGGCCGATTATATTAAGGAGAAACGGAAGTGGTTTAAAGAGGAAACTCATAGCTGGGCCGAAATGCTAAAAGAAAAGGTGGATGTGAAATTGCCCAAGTCATGGCCAACCCATAACATAATGAAAAGTATGGCCAAGTATATGTTTAAAATCTATTTCCGTTTCCATGGTTTGGGCGTAGAGAATATCCCCGACGGGCCATGCATTATTGCTCCTAACCACCAAAGTTTTATCGATGGGCTTTTTGTTGCAGCATTCCTAAAACGTAAGGTTTTTCGTGAGACCTATTTTTATGCTAAGAAAAAACACGTTAATAATGCTTTCCTTAGGTTTTTAGCCCGTACAAACAATGTTATTGTTGTTGATTTGGAAGGTAATATCAAGGATTCTATTCAGCAGATGGCTGCCGCGCTTAAAGAGGGGCGTAAGGTGATAATTTTCCCAGAGGGAACCCGCTCAAAAACTGGTGAGCTGGGCGAGTTTAAAAAAA
>CAZTFJ010000319.1:2940-3853 GCA_964612255.1 uncultured Rikenellaceae bacterium
TGTTTCTGTGGGTGGAAAAAGTCCGCGTCCCTGGAAAAAGGTTACAGTTAGTTTCCTTGAGCCCATTAATCCTCAAGGTCACACTGCCGACACGCTGGTTGAGGGAGTTTATGCCGAGATTGCGAAGGCGCTAACTGGAGTAGCAAGCTAGTTTGAATATCTCACGCAAAGTAGCTACAACGCCATATACATAATGTAACTAAACAAGGGTTGACTATTTGCCAAACAGATAGTCAACCCTTGTTTTTGCGAGAAAGGTAAACGCTGACAGGTCTGGCGAGACTGTCAGGTTTTTCAGGTTCTTATCTGCGATTATTCCAAAAATCTGCGTTATCGGCGTTCTATATTAAAAAATATTAAAGGCGCAGATCTAATTAGACCCACGCCTTTATAAACTAGTACAACTGCTATTGAATATTACGACAGTTTTTTTACTTTTTTTAGCCCTAGCATTTTTACCATCCAGTTGGGCAGTGGCTTTTCATCGTCGCGCTTGTCGAGGTTAAGCGAAATGCCATATTTTTTTGCAATAGGAACACGATGCGTTTCAACAAATTCAATCAGCGTGCCATCGGGATCCTCAATGTAGGTGAAGTGACCGGCAGCTTCTCCCATATCGAAACTACCCTTTTGGTTGTGCTTCACGTTAGAGTTAACTGTGAATGGAAAACCTTTTTGGTTGCACTCTTTTTCCAACTCATCCATTTTGCGGATATCGAAGCAAAGGTGTATAAAGCCAGGATCTCCCCAGAAACGACCTTCGTAAATCTTGTTGGGGGTACGATCTGTAGTTTGTACAAGCTCAATTTGTGCATCGCCAAGCATTCGGCTAAAAGCTCCGCGCCTAGGCTTACTGTGTGCAAGGGTCCCTAACTGCACTGACCGGAATTTTTAACGACATACCCTGTATATA
>CAZTFJ010000320.1:0-3850 GCA_964612255.1 uncultured Rikenellaceae bacterium
ATTCGTTCTTCCATTTCCTCCTTAGTTAGGCCTACACCGTTTGTCAAATGTCCGCCTCCTCCGGTTCCTCTATAAGAGTTAATGGCTACCCGGTAGGTTTTATCTGTACTAAAGGGAGATCCATCCTCCATAGATGTTATCGTAATCCTTTTTCCTACAGGTTTAGAAACGTCAACGGTGTACTTAATCCCCGCTGCAGAATCGAAGTTATAAAAGCTCGATTTAAGCAATGCCTGGCCCTTGCTGTTAGTTATGGGCTTTTTGTTTTGGTTGGTTCTGAAAAGTAGCAGGTTGTCGTTGGCCGAGGTCATGGTGTTTAACCAAAGTCCGTATGAGTACTCTAGGTAATCCTTAATCTCTTTACCTGTAAGATTCATAATGTAAAGCAGGTTCTCGTAGCTATATAGTTTAAATAGATCGCGAACAAACACATCGCCTCGTTCTATAGATGTGCTAAACGATAGCGGGGCAGCAAACGATATTTGGCTATTCGAAATGCCAAGTTGGGCAGAGTGTATTAGCTGTATAAACGCCGAGGGGCCAAAATATGCATCGCGAGAGGTTACTGGTGCGGTGAATGAACCAATACGCCTATCAACAAAGTTTTCCACATCGCGGGTAAAGTTTGAGAATGTGCTTACAAACTCTGGGTCGGGCATAAGGCCTTTCATAGGCACTAACTTGCCGCTAACATCTTTGCTAATTATATTGTTTTCTGAGTCGAGTTGAACCTTAATAGAGATATCCGATACTAATTGTGCTTTCGATCCAGGGTCCGCAATAAGAACCGAATTGCCGTTTAGGCTGGCTACCTTAGATATCATTCGGTCATGGTCATGGCCAATAAGCACCACATCAAACCCTGGTACTTGTTGGACAACAAGTCGGGAGGCATTGTCGTTGCTTGGATTTTCGGGGTTTGCCCCCTCATAGGTGGCATCGTGCCCAGCATGAAAAAGACCTATAACTATGTGTGGGTTTTCCTTTATTTGTATAGTGTCCATCCACATCCTAGCGCTTTCAATCATATCGGTAAATTCCATATTGGCCCATAAGTTAGGCGATAACCATTTGGGAATTCCAGGAGTGGTTAGCCCTAGTATGGCAATACGAATCCCATCGCGCTTAATAACTGTGTATGGTTTAAAATATGGTTTGGCTGTTCGTGTATCTATTGTGTTGGCCGATAGCCATGGGAATTCAAAATCGTTTATTAGTTTGTTGTATACTTTGGAGCCAGCTTCAATATCATGGTTGCCAACCGTTCCAACATCGTAGCCCATATAGTTCATTACGCTTGATACCAGATGTTTACCAGTGGTGTCGATAAAGTTTGCGTAGTACACCGTGGGTTGTCCTTGCAAAATATCTCCATTATCTAAAAGAATTACTTCATGCGTACCTGCTTGGCGTTGTTTTTTTACATAGGTATATACATGCGCCATGCCGTAATCAATGGCCTTGTTGTTTACGTAATCGAACGGAAACAGAACTCCGTGTATGTCGGATGTTTGAATTAGCTTAATATTTACCTCTCGCTGAGCCCATGCAGATACTGAAAAAGTAACTAAAATAAGGCTTTGAAGTAGTAGTGTGCGAAAAATCATATGAGTATGACTAAATTGTTGTTCTCTTAATCTGGTTGTGTAATACCCTTCAATTTGAAAAGTTACAGGCCTTAAATCAAAAAATATGCCGATGAGTAGTATTATTCTCTCGGACTGCAATTTTAACAATTATTCCTAACATTGTTTTCTTAACATAAAGTTTGTAGTACTTATTTTTGTTAAATTTGTTGGTGTTTCAACATATATCTAATGCAAACAGACCGGTTTAGTCCTTTAGTGCAATTTGTTTCTCGTTATGTAGATATTTCTGAGAATGATTTTAGTGCAATTTTGCCTCTTATTGATATTGTAACTCTGCAAAAGGGTGATGTGTTTATTGCCGAGGGCCAGGTGGCTAGCAAAATTGCTTTCACAAGCAGTGGTTATTTGAGGGTAAGTTACAATCATGATGGCGAGGAGATAACACGCGATATTACTCCATTACATTCTTTTGCTACTGCCTTGCCTAGCTTTATAACGCAAAAACCATCATACGAGATTATAACTGCAATAACCGATTGCGAATTATTTGTTATTAAAAAGGATGATTTGGATAATCTATACAATAGCTATCCAAAGTGGGAACGCTTGGGCCGCAGGATAATTGAGGATATGTTTGTTGAAGCGCAGCATAGGCTTTACCTTTTTATAACCGAACCTGCCGAGGTTCGCTATAAAAGATTAGTTGAGCAGCACCCCGATATGCTCCATGAGGTGCCACTTAAGTATATTGCCGATTATTTAGGCGTAAAGTTGCAGTCGCTTAGTAGGTTGCGGCGAAACCTGGAGTGGTGATGTTCGCTTTTTCGCTAATTTTCTTTTGATTTTTTAAGAAGTACGTTAGCTCCGATATTGCAAAACAAGCATTTACGCCTGTCGCAGTATTGCGTTTTTAGCTGTACCATAGCTTGCGAAAACATTGCACTATCAGCATTTATTCCTAGGTTATTAAACCCTTTTACGGTGCTGTTTTTTTCAGCAGGCAAATTGTCGAGGAGGTTAAGTGCAGTGTCTTTTAATGTCTGATTGCCTCTAGCTTGCCCATAGGCAAACATAAACGGAATTACCGTATTTAGAGCAATTGAAATTGTTGCACTGCTGCCCAACCTTTTTTGCTTCTCGGTTGATTCTTTGCCAAAGGTGTAATGGGTTTTCCAGTAATTGGAGCATTCAACCTGTAGCAAGTCTGTAAGCGATTTAAGACTGTTAATCTCGATGCATTTCGAAAACAGGTTGGCCGATTGGTGTACTAAGCTGGCAAGCTGAGCAATTCTTACTGTTGGGAACGAAAAGGGTCTTAACCTCATAAATTTCCAAAGATGATTTGGAATGGGCGATAAGGAGTAAACTTTTTGCAGGTACCCGTACTCTTTACATAGCAATTGGTAGTATTCATCGTCTGGATGTTCGTTTGGGCGCAACATTCCAGCTTGTCCAAATAGTAGTGCCTCAATGCTAAGTTTGCGGGGCTTAACTTTGGCTAGGGTTTTTAGCGGTATCGATTTGGCAAGTAGTTCAAACGGAAGGGCGTTAATTTTTAGTCCAAAGCTAAGTGCCATCGAAACATAAAAGGCCTCTTCCCAGCTACCATGGTACTCTTTTACCCAGCTATAAATTTGGGTTGTTTTTTGCTCAAGCCTCTCGCTGGCTAACGATGTAAGCCAGAGTTGTAAGTTCAACTCGCCGTAAGATCTTATTTGGTTTGCACACGGAATCCAAGTGTCGTTGGCCACGAGTTGTTGGAGGTTCCACTCCAAATTTTTGGGAAGCTGAATGGACACGGTTTTTACCAGCTCATTTTTGCTGTTGTAAACTTTAGTATCGTTATTAGCCACTACATGAAGTATTGCCGAATCGTAAGCCTCATCGGAGTTGTGCCCGTGCTTTTTCCAGTCCGATGCATTAATGTGTATTTCTACATTACCTGCCCAAATGGTTTGCCCAATTTTAATCTTTGCATTAAAAAAGTCGGGACCCGAGTTGTGGTTATGCTCACCTGGCGAAATCACCTCAATGGTTTCATCTTCCGATAAAACGAGCGATTGTGGTATAGAGTTGATGTTTTTCCAGGCGAAATGTAACAAGTCTTCCGTCATGCTGTTTTTATTTCAATTTATTGAAAATTTGCGAATCTAGAAAACAGTTGGTTTAATTTAATTTTAAATTTGTATAACTTTTGGTTACTTTTCGGGGTGTAGCGCAGCCCGGTTAGCGCGCGTCGTTCGGGACGACGAGGTCGAAGG
>CAZTFJ010000321.1:0-3842 GCA_964612255.1 uncultured Rikenellaceae bacterium
AATAAACGCTGACAGTTTACCTGCCTTTGGTAGGGCCTTGCGGCGCTATCAGGTTTGTGGTTAATATTTTGCTCCCGGGGCCGATGCGGAAAAATACTGAACTTTTTCGCCTACAATATCAGACAACAGGTTATCGGCCAATCGGCTAGCACCAAAACGTAGCCATTTATTATTAAGCCACTTATCACCAAGCACTTCCTCAACTATAGAGTAAAACATAATGGCATCAGCGGCAACTGTCATACACCCAGCAGGTTTAATTCCTACCATACGTCCGGTTGCATCGTAGTATTCCTTTGCGGCTTGGCACATAACGTAAAGCGCCTCGGGTGTAGCAGCTACATCAATCTTACCTGTAGATGTTTTAATAAAATCGGCTCCTGCCTCCATAGCAAGGAACGAAGCTAAACGAATATCGGAAAGCGATGGCATTGCACCCGTTTCGAGAATAACCTTAACCTGAGCATCGCCTGCAACCTCTTTAATTTGTTGCAACTCTGAGAAAACTGTAAAATAATCGCCCTCAAGAAAATACCCCAGCGAGATAACCACATCGAGCTCATCGGCACCCATTTCGAGGCACATTTGGCACTCGGATAGTTTTATATCGATAAAAGTTTGCGATGCAGGAAAACCGGCAGCTACCGACGCAATTTTCACATCTTTTGCAGTTAACGTATTCCTTACCGACGACACTAAGCTTGGATAAACGCATATTGCTGCCACATTGGGAACCCCAGCAAACTCTTTGGACAAGCCATTTACCCGCTGGGCAAACAGCTCGCCACGGTCAATACTATCGGTTGAATTTAGTGTTGTAAGGTCAATCAGGCTAAAGCATTTCTTAAGCAACTCCTTGTCGTTTACCTTACTGCTTACTTTTGCTTTAATTGCATCTAGAGCATTGGCAACAGCTACATCATCAACCTCAACGTTGAATTTATCTTCAAATGGCATATTCATACTCAATGGTTTTTATGTTGATTTGCAAAGATAACACACTAACAACTATATTCGCTAGTAAAAAACTACTTTAACTTGGGGTTGTTTTTATGACGATCTGCATCGCGAGAATTTCGTTTACGAAAAGCATCTTCCATAGCCTGTTGTAAATCTACTCCCGTTTGATTGGCTAAACACACCAGCACAAAAAGAATATCAGCCATCTCCTCGGCCATACTGTCGGCACTCTCTCCAGGTTTAAACGACTGGTCGCCATAGGTTCGGGTAATAACGCGAGCCAACTCGCCCACCTCCTCTGTGAGCACCCCTAAATTGGTGAGCTCGCTAAAGTAGCGAACGCCCTTGGTTTTTATCCAATTATCAACCTGCGCCTGAAGCTCTTTAAGCGTTATTTCTCCCATCACTCCTTGTTTTTTGTATCGATAACAATGGTTACCGGTCCATCGTTTTGCAAATCAATTAGCATATGCGCACCAAACACTCCCTCTTTAACAGGTAACCCCGATTGATTCTTAAGCGTTTCGACCAGCTGATTGTAGAGTGGAATAGCCACTTATGGCGAGGCAGCCTTTATGTACGATGGACGATTCCCCTTTTTTGTTTTAGCATGCAGCGTAAATTGGCTTACTACCAGAAACTCGCCTTTAACATCGGCTACAGAAAGGTTCATAACCCCGTCGGCATCGTCGAAAACTCTGAGGTTGCAAAGTTTCTTTACCATCCAATCAATATCATCGCTTGCATCGGCCTCTTCAAAACCCACTAAAATCAACAGCCCTTTGGCAATAGAGCCTACCACCTCTCCATCAACTTTAACAGATGCGCCAGAAACTCTTTGTAATACAACTCTCATAAACAACAATTTTTCTGCGAACAGGTCATACAATTACTCTATTCTACACCATTCGCAGGCATAAAAAATCTATAGCTCAACAAATCAATAAAACGATTAAAAAAAAGTAAGCAAAAATGCTTTAAAATCATTTTAGTTGCAACTTTAACAAAGTAAAAAAACAAAAGGTTGCTATATTTGCCATCTAATTTGGTATTTGGAAAAGCAGTATGGGATTTTCTTCGACAAATAATAGTTCGGTTACTACAAGCGCTACCCTTTATAGTCGCATTGATTATCAGCAAGACACCATACCAAAGGCACAACCTGCCGATACCACAGAAGTAGCTACCGAGGGGATAAATCCATTATTCCTGATGATTGAGCGAAAAACGCAGCAGGTTGACTCCATAAAGCAACAGGCAGAGCAGCCAAAAGTGCCCGCTCCCCGCCGAGTAGTAATACCAAAAGTAGATACAACTTGCTACCTTTGTAGGGATGGTTCTCATTTGCCGCTTTACGAGTTGATAAAAGACAACCCGCAGTTTAATCAGCTACCATTTGTTGACGAAACTCTTTATGATGCAAACTACTACAACGAGCACATCAACTTAAACCAGCAGGTTTTTATTGAGTTAAAACCCTCGAAACACACCCAAACTATTACTATAAATCAAAGAGTTGAGCCCAACGTAAAATCGCAATGGCTGTTCTACCCTATGGTGGGCGCACTTATTCTGCTGGTTTTTTTAAAGCTATTTTTCACAAAGCAGCTAAACGAGTTGGTAAAAAGTGCACTTTTCTTCCATATTGGCAAGAAGATAACCCGCGATAATCCGATTGTGTTAAATCGGGTTTTCCGAATTTTAGACTTTACACTACTCATTTCAATCCCCATAGCAGCTATTCAAACTATTAATCTGCTTGGGTTAAACAGTTCTGTGGATATCAATAACATCACCTTATCACTTTACATAATAGCTGGGCTATTGGGGTACAGGGCATTTAGGTTTATTGCCTTTAAGCTAATGGGTTATATTGCTAACCAAGGCCAAGCAATGGATTTACTACACACCAACCAGCTGGTTTACACCAGAATATTTGGCGTGCTCCTCATCCCGCTAAACCTCCTTATGCTGTATGTATCAAGTTCTGCACAGCTTATTTTTATGTATTTAACCGCAACAATAGCTGTAATAATTTTTGGGTACAGGCTATTACGAACCATCCAAGTTTTTCTTTACAGTCGGTTTTCAATGTTCTATTTATTTTTATATCTTTGTGCCCTCGAAATTATCCCTGTATTGATTATTATAAAGGAGATTACCTAAAGGGGATAACGTGTTGTTGAACAAAAATTTATGACCTTGAAGATCAAAAAGATTATCGTTTCGCAGCCAGAGCCTCAAAGCGAAAAGTCACCCTACCTCGAGCTAATCAACAAGTACAACCTTAAGATCGATTTTCGACCTTTCATTCAGGTTGAAGGTGTTTCTTCCAAAGAGTTCCGTCAGCAGCGAATTGATATTCTTGAGCATACGGCCGTTATTTTCACTAGCCGCACAGCCATTGATCACTTTTTCCGCATTTGCGAAGAGGTTCGTATTACGGTTCCAGAAACCATGAAGTACTTCTGTATTACCGAAGCCGTTGCGCTTTACCTACAAAAGTACATTGTATATCGTAAGCGTAAAATATTTTTTGGAGCTGGCACCTTCCCTATGCTTATGGAGGTCATAAGCAAGCATAAAACTGAGAAATTTTTGGTACCACTTTCGGATATGCACAAAGCCGAAATACCAAAACTGTTAGATAAAGCTAAGGTAAAATACACCAAGGCAATTCTTTACCGCACGGTTAGCAGCGATTTATCCGATTTAAAGGATATCTACTACGATATCATAGTGTTTTACAGCCCAAGCGGAATTAAATCGCTATTCAAGAACTTTCCCGACTTTGTTCAGGGCGACACTAAAATTGCCGCCTTTGGCCCCACCACAAAGAAATCCGTAAAGAACTATATGCTTAGGGTCGATATACAAGCACC
>CAZTFJ010000322.1:0-3839 GCA_964612255.1 uncultured Rikenellaceae bacterium
CGAAGCGAATTGAAAAGCTACACATTCAGCCCGAGCAGGTGCAAGACTTCACTCCCACGCCAATGACTCTTGCATCAACAATTTTTTATACAGGTATTGACCCATACACCGATAAACCTGTGTTTGTTGAGCGAAATAAAGAGGGAAAACTACAGCAACGCGAAAACTTTTTTTGGTATAAAAAACCACCAATCAGAATTGCAACACGTAAAGGCAAAGGGAGTTATAGCACCAAGCGTAGCAGGCGTTAAAGATAAAGGGGGTGAATTATGCAATTCACCCCCTTTATTCGAATAATATGTTTACATCTGCTTTCGGGGTAGTTTATCGGGATAGTTTGCTGTTTGATAAACCAAAGTAGCCACCACGGCAGCAGCCTGTTTTAAATCGGCAAGCTGAATACGGTCGAAGGTGTCCATGTTGGTGTGGTAACCTCGACCATAATCAATCCTATCCTGAATTAGAGCAAATCCGGGGATACCTAAACGGTTAAAAACAGCATGATCGGAACTTCCGGGATTTGCTGTAGATATGGCTTTAGCACCCAAATCATGAACTGGCTCAAGAAATTTTTCGAATATTGGTTTTAGCGCCAGGTTATCTTGTATAAAAATCCCTCGAACCCAACCAGTACCATAATCGAAGTTGTAGTAGGCTGATATTTTATCGTACTCAGGGCCCTGCGCCTTAGTTTCGTAATTGTAAACATTGGTTTTCACCCAATTTCTCGAACCATGAAGCCCTTGCTCTTCATTGCCCCACAGGGTAATACGAACGGTTCTATCGAGTTTAACTCCCGATTCCTTAAGGATACGCATCACCTCCATCATTACTATAACTCCAGAACCATTGTCGTTCCCTCCTGTTGCTGCATGCCATGAGTCGAGATGGGCACCTATCATTACTACCTCATCCTTAAGCTTTTTGTGAGCACCTTCAATCTCGCCTATAACGTTTAGCCCTTGCCTATGCTCAGTAACTAAACTGTTCTTCACTTCAAGTTCTAGTTCAACATCAACATCCCTATCGATAAGCCTTACCATACGACCGTAGTGCTCATGGGTCATATCAATAATAGGTAAACCCAGCTCGGTTAGGTTACGTCCATTCCGGTCGCCTCCACTGCGGATAACACCCCAAGTACCGGAGTTTTGGATTAGCGCAATGGCGCCCTCTGCTTTACAAAACTCTACCAAATCGGTATTCGACAAACCTTGATGTCTCTGTTCCCTATTACGCTCCCTAATAAAAGGGTCCATATCGGCTCTTACGCGCGTAATTTCGTTGCGGCTACTTAGCTCCTCCTCGGTATATCTCGAAGCCAAGGGCTCGAACGAAACTTCCAAATCCTTCTCGTATGGCGTAACAACTACCTTACCAGTTAGTTTACCCTTGTAGGCCACCAAATCATCTTTGCTATAGGCTTTTACTAATACAACTGGTGCCTTAACTAGTCCATTGGTGCTGCCAGTCCATGCATGTGGGACAGCAATTAGCGGTTGGTAGTATGGTTTTGTTTGGGCAATGTAAAACTTTTCCATATGCCAGCCATTCCCAAATTCGCCCCAAGGCTCAACTCTAGCATCAATAATTCCCATAGATTGTAGGCGGTTGCTTGCCCAATTGGCAGCATTTACAAAACCTTGGCTGCCACTCAATCGTGGGCCAATACCATCGGTAAGCTCAATGGCCATTCCGCGAAGATTCGATTCACTGAATGCTTGTTCGCGAATTAGCTGAAAATCTTTGTATTGTTCAACCTGTGGTTGAGCTATTGCTAAACCAGAAGTAAGCAGAAAACCTGCAATTAGCAGAAACAAATTCATTTTACATTTCATATTTCAATATAATTTGAGAATAATTACAACTACAGATTTCTGACAAATAAAAAGAACGTTGGTTTAGCTCAGAGAGAATCAAATACAGTAATGCATTTTGTTTTAATGGAAATATTGGTGTATTTTCACAACGCAAAGGCATTTAGAATATAGATAATCTTCTAAAAAAGTGCGACCATGAAAATACGAATGAAAATTCGAAGCAAGTTGTTGCTATTTGTATTACTTATCACTTCAATTAGTTATGCTATAACTATTGGATATCAAATATATAAACTACAGGATATTTCGCTAAGAGATGCCTACGAAAAAGCCGATTTAAGTGCCCAAAAAAGCGCTAGTTTGGTGGCAACTCAGCTTAACCATGATATGGATTTATCGAGGGCATTGACACATTCAATGCACAATTTCAGAGAAATACCAGAGAAAATCAGAAAAGATGTTTTTGTTGATATACTTTACGGCATAGCGCTTAACAACCCCGACATACTATCGGTTTGGGGAAGTTGGGAGCTAAACGCATTGGATAGTAGTTACAATAAGCCCTACGGAAGGCATCGTTTTACATACTTTCGCGAAAGCGGAGAGTTGAAGTACCAAGAGGCAATGCTAAACCTTGATGGGGATGATATTGGAAGCAGCTACCACAATATAAAGCTCTCAAAACAGGAAACCATGATTGACCCCTACTGGTTTACCTATACAGACGAAAGCGCCCAAATGCTTGAAGCCAGTACTGCCATTCCATTATTAGAAGATGGTGAATTTCGAGGCCTTTTTGGGATGGACATTGTGCTTGACAGATACCAAACAATTACCACATCAATTAAACCCTTCGAAGGCAGCTACTCCATTATGCTCTCCAATAATGGAACCATAGTTGGTCACAAAAATTCCGATTTACTGGGTGAGCATATAGCTAAACATTTTGGTGATTTGGGTAGAGATAGTATTCTAATTAATAACATTTTAAATGGTAATGATTTCTCTTTTACAATAACAGATTCGGTTTCGGGCGAAGAGTTTTATGCAACCTTTGCTGCCATACCTATTGGCAAAACCAACAACCCATGGTCCTTTGGCATAGTGGTTCCGCGTAGCGTTCTGCTTAGCGAATCGATGGATGTTTCACAAAATACCCTATTTCTTAGTATTATCGGACTACTACTGCTTGGAATAATTATTTGGATAACAGCATACAACATAACAAACCCACTTGTGAAAGCCAAAAATATTCTGGGGGAGTTAGCTCTTGGAAAAATTGATGAAAAGAATAAGATAAATCTCAAAACTGGCGATGAGGTTGAGGACATAAGCCAATCTATTAATACACTATTAGATGGATTGGCCAAAACTGCTCACTTTGCTCGCGAAATTGGTAAAGGCAACCTTAATCAATCGTACACCAAGCTTAGCAATGATGATGTGTTGGGCGAATCGTTACTGGGTATGCGCGAAAGCCTAATTAAAGCCAAGGAGCAAGAAAATCTCCGTAAAATAGAGGATGAGAAAATTAGCTGGGCAACAGCTGGAGTTGCGCATTTTGCCGAAATTCTTAGGCGAAATACAGATAATATGGACGAATTCTCGTTCCAAGTAATTAGCCATCTGGTGAAATATGTTGGGGCAAATCTTGGAGCCATATTCCTTTATAATGATGATAATATAAAAGACCCCCACTTTGAACTTGCTGCTTCGTATGCCTATGAACGGAGAAAGTACAAGGAGAAGCGCATTGAGCTGGGTGAAGGATTAGTTGGCAGATGTGCCCAAGAGATGGAAACCATTTTTATGACTGAAATTCCCGCTGATTACATAAAAGTTGGATCTGGTCTTGGTTACGACACCCCTACCTGTCTTCTATTGGTTCCTTTAAAGCTTAACGAGAAGGTTTACGGGGTTATAGAGCTAGCTAGCCTTGAGGTGTTTGGCAAGCATATAGTCAGTTTTGTTGAGAAGATTGGCGAAAGTATTGCAGCCACCATATCTACCGTAAAAATC
>CAZTFJ010000323.1:0-3836 GCA_964612255.1 uncultured Rikenellaceae bacterium
AAGTAGTATGCCCAATTGGACTCAAATAGTTAGCCGCATAAGTCCCCTACGTTATATGGTTGAGGTTTTGCGTTTTATTTTTTTGAAGGGAAGTAGTTTTGCCGATCTCCGTTTGCATTTTCTTGCTTTGTTTGGATTTGCTATACTTTTCAATGGTTGGGCTGTGTTAAGCTATAGGAAAAGTAGTCGGTAGTTTTCTCGTAGAATATGTTGAGTTTATTCGTTGAACCACTATCTTGAAAAGTAAAAATCAACACCTACTTTTTCGCTATTCTTTTTGCATACGTATTAAAATCCACAATTTTACGTTTGTGTTTAAACTAATTTGTTGGTAAATAATCCAAATATTTTTGTTAGTATGTTTGCTTTGTTATATGGCAGCAAAATGAGTTTTGCTTCATGTATTCTAAAGAATTGTTGAAAAAGTATATGCTCTAATTTATTTTTTACCTTGTTTAGCAACGATTTCCTACATAACTTTATGCCTTATTAGCTCTAACAATATTTTAATTAACCAAACACAAGAAAAATGAGAAAAACCAAAAACCTTTTTTATGTGCTACTAATGCTGCCCGTTCTGGCATTTATTATGTCGTCGTGTGGCTCTAAGTACAGCTATCAAACTGTTCCTGGAGACCCTATGAATACTAGGATTTACACCCTAGATAATGGGTTAAAAGTTTATCTTAGCGTTTACAAAGATGAACCTCGAATTCAAGCATACGTTTCGGTAAAGGTTGGTAGCAAAAACGACCCATCCGAAACCACTGGTTTGGCTCACTACTTCGAGCACCTTATGTTTAAAGGTACTTCGCAATTTGGTACAACCGATTGGGAAAAAGAGAAACCAATGCTCGACGAAATTGAGTCGCTATTTGAAAAGTATCGCAACGAAACCGACCCCGAAAAGAGAGCAGCTATTTACAAAGTGATTGATAGCGTATCGTACGAAGCTTCTAAAATTGCTATTCCCAACGAGTACGATAAGCTTATGAGTGCCATAGGCTCAACAGGTACTAACGCCGGTACTTCTAACGATTTCACCGTGTACATGGAGAATGTTCCTAGCAACCAGCTTGAAAACTGGGCCGAAATTCAAGCCCATAGGTTTGATGATGCTGTTATTAGGCTTTTCCATACTGAGTTGGAAACTGTGTACGAAGAAAAAAATATGTCGCTTACTCAGGATGCCCGTAAGGTTAGCGAGGAGATGTATAAGCTGCTTTACCCCAACCACCCCTACGGCCAGCAAACCACTTTGGGCGAAGCCGAGCATCTTAAAAATCCATCAATCATCAATATAAAGAATTTTTACAATACTTACTATGTGCCTAACAATATGGCTGTTATCCTATCGGGCGATTTCGACCCCGATAAGGCTATCAGAATTATTGATGAGCAGTTTGGTAAGCTTGAGAGGAAAGAAGTACCCGAGTTTACTTTTGAGCCCGAGGATCCAATTACTGAACCTAAAGTAGCCGAGGTTATTGGCCTAGAGGCCGAGCGTGTTAGCGTTGGTTTCCGTTTTCCTGGTGCTGCCAGCCACGAGGCTATGATGGCCGATATGATTGGAATGATGCTTTCGAACCGGTCAACTGGTTTAATTGACCTAAACGTTAATTTGCAACAGAAAACCTTACGTTCCGGAGCATACGTGTCCAAACTTACCGATTACTCCATGCTTAACCTTTATGGTATGAATAAGGCCGGGCAAACCCTCGAGGAGGTTAAGGATATTTTGCTTGAGCAAGTGGACCTTTTGAAAAAAGGGGAGTTCCCCGATTGGATGATTGAGGCAACAATCAACAACCTTAAGCTAAACGAAATGCGTAGGCTCGAGAGCAACTCTGGTAGAGTTTGGATGATGTCGAGCAGCTTTATTAATGGAATTGAGTGGGAAGATGCAGTAAACTATATCGATGAGTTAGGTAAAATAACCAAAGATGAACTAGTTGCTTTTGCCAATGAGCATTTAGCTAATAACTACGCCGTTGTGTACAAGCGTCAAAAGCAAGCCGATGTGGAGCTAGTTGAAAAACCTTCAATTACTCCAATTCATATCAACCGCGATGTTGAGTCGGATTACCTGGCTGCTTTCAAACAGCGCGAGGTGGAGCAAATCGATCCTGTTTTTGTCGATTACGAGAAAGATTTGAACAAGTTAGCCACTTCGTCAAATCTAGAAATTCTGCATAAAAAGAATGTTGAGAACAAAACCTTTAACTTATTCTACTACTTCCCATTTGGTAGCGATAACGATAAGATGCTTAACTTGGCATCGGGCTACCTTGAGTATCTAGGCACATCGGAGTACACTGCAGAGCAAATAAAGCAAGAGTTTTACAAGTTAGCTTGCTCTTTCAACGTATTCTCCTCTAGCGATCAAACCTACGTTTATGTAAGCGGATTGAGCGAAAATCAAGAGGCTGCCGTTAAGTTACTTGAATCGCTAATTACCGATTGCCAGCCAAATGAGCAAGCGCTCGCTTTATACATTAACAACGAGTTACGCTCGAGAGAAAATGCTAAGCAAAATCAGCGTTCTGTGTTTGCCGGATTAGTCGATTATGCTACTTATGGCCAAAAATCACCTTTTACCCATGAGGTGCCCTCTAGTGAGCTGAAAAATCTTAAACCCGAAACTCTTATTGCTAAGATTAAGGAGTTGCCAACATATCCTCACAAAATTTTATACTATGGCCCTTCTGCCCCAGAAAAATTAAAGGGCTTAGTTGAGAAGTTGCACAACGTGCCAGAGACTTTTGCTGAAGCACCCGAAGCCACTGACTTTGTTGAATTACCAACCGATAAGAACCGGGTTGTATTCTCGCACTACGATGCTAACCAGTCGTACTTGCAAATGGTAAGCCGTGGTGTTGATTACGATTACAATTTGTTGCCCAACGTTATGTTGTTTAATAATTACTTTGGTTCGGGTATGAGCGCAATTGTATTTCAGGAACTAAGGGAGAAGAGAGGCTTGGCTTACACTGCATACTCTTTCTACTCTACACCTAGTACCCCCGAAGAGCCATTCATGAACCAAGGTTTTATTGCTACACAAAACGATAAGGTAATTGACGCATTTACCGCTTTTGATGACTTGTATAACAACATTCCAGTATCTGAAAAAGCTTTCGGATTAGCTAAAGAGTCAATTCTTAACGGTATTCGCAATGGTAGAGTAACCAAAATGAGCGTTATTTGGAATTATCTAAACGCTCAAAAAATGGGTTACCCTAACGATATTCGTAAAACTTACTGGGAAACTATCCCATCGTTAACCCTTGACGATGTGTTGGAGTTTAATGCTAAGTACATTAAGGATCAGCCTAAAACTTACGTTATTCTTGGTAACGAGAATGTGCTTGATTTCGGTGAAATTTCAAAGAAATTTGGCCCAGTTGAAAAAGTGAGCCGCGATAAAATTTTTCAGTACTAGCCGTTCAACTATCTTGTAATTTAAGCGGGAGCATAGCCTCCCGCTTTTTTTTGCATTGCTTTTAAATGCTATCTTTGCGCTAGCAAATTCTCTTTTAAATGATTCGCAAAGCTTTTGCATTTTGGATAACCGGGTTGCCAGCCTCAGGTAAAACTACGCTGGCCAATGAGTTGCATCAATACCTAGCCGAGCAAGGCATTCCCTCGGTGTTAATTGATGGCGACGATTTTCGCAAATCGCTTGGTGCCGACTTGGGATTTTCTCTCGGCGACAGAGGTGAGAATATTCGCCGAGCTGCATCTATGGCTCGAATGGTTATCGATTCGGGTGTAGTGGCCATTTGCTCATTTGTATCGCCAACCCTTGCCATAAGGCAATGTGCTAAGGATATAAT
>CAZTFJ010000324.1:0-3814 GCA_964612255.1 uncultured Rikenellaceae bacterium
GCTTATCGAGCACATCGTAAATGGAATTGTTGCCAACAACTTCGGGTACAATCTCTTTCATTTTAGCCACCAGTTCAAACATATTGGCATCAATAATTCAGTGTGTTAGGTCGTCGAAGCCTTTCTGAATAAACGATTTTTCGTATTCACGCACCTTTGCTCTCAGAATTTTTGGGTGGTAGGTTGGCAGTGTATTTTCCTCGTTATTGAGTAGCTCCTCGTATAACTTTTCGCCCGGGCGAAGTCCAATCTCCTTTATTTCAAGATCTGTGCCCAGCTCAAGTCCAGACAGCTTAACCATCTTACAGGCCATATCGTAAATTTTAACGGGACGTCCCATATCGAAAACATAAATTTCGCCTCCACTGCCCATAGCACCAGCCTCGAGAACAAGACTACATGCTTCGGGGATGGTCATAAAATAGCGTGTAATTTCGCGATGAGTAACGGTAATTGGGCCACCTTTTTCAATTTGCTTACGGAAAAGAGGTACAACCGAACCGTTTGAGTCAAGCACGTTACCAAAGCGGGTGGTGATAAATTGTGTGCTGCCGTTGCTAAGCGATTGGGTGTATATTTCGGCAATACGTTTCGATGCACCCATAACATTTGTTGGGTTTACCGCTTTGTCGGTTGACACCATTACAAATTTCTTCACTTTATGCTTAACAGCTAGGTCGGCAAGAGTTCGAGTGCCAAAAACGTTAACCAGCAATGCTTCGTAAGGGTTATTTTCCATCAGCGGAACGTGTTTGTATGCTGCCGCATGGAAAATGATTTCTGGCTTATACATCTCAAAAATCTGCTGCATTCGGAACTTATCCTTCACGTTGGCAATAACATATTCGGCTAAATGGCCGTACTTGCTCAGTTCGCTGGAGTTAGAAATTTCTGTTTGGATATCGTACAGAGCCGATTCGGCTTGGTCGAGTAGTATTAATTTGGCTGGCCTATAGGCAATTACTTGCCTAACCAAACCCGATCCTATTGATCCCGCAGCACCTGTTATTAAAACCGATTTTCCAAAAATATATTTTGAGACATTGCTGCTATCCATCTTTATGGGATCGCGTTGGAGTAATTCTTCGATATTAACTTTTCTGATTTGCTCTGAGCTAAGCTGACCATTTATCCATTTGTCTATAGCAGGAACTACTTTTACTTCGATGTTTAAGTCGAGCGCTTCCTCAACAATTGCTCGCTGCTTATCGGCATTAATGTTTTGTATTGAGATGATTAGCTGGTCAACTTCATTCTTTTTGATGTATTCTTTCGAGAGGGCGTAGCTGGGAGGTAAAATTTTATGACCCTCTAGCATCTTACCTATTTTTCCATGGTTTTCATCAACAAAGGCCGATATGTGATACGAAATGTAAATGTCTTGTAAAAGGGCATTACGTGTTAGTATTCCCGATGCTCCTGCGCCAAATATGAGTACCGTTTTATCCTGCTTTTTGCGCGAACCGGCTATAAAGTGATATGTTGTTTTAACAATTATTCTGGCTCCCATCATAAAGAAATAGGCCAGTAAGAAGTGGATAACTGTAGCCCCAATTGAAATTTCTTTAGCGAATGGGCTTTGGGTAAAACGTAACCCCATTGCAATGACAATACTTAGAAAAAAAGCGCTGCCGTTGGCTTGCATAATACGTAAGGCATCGGTAAAACCGGTGTGGCGAATAATGCCTGAGTACGATCTGAAAATTATAAAACTTACCGAGTAGATGTATGTGATTAGTATCGCTTGCACAGAAATGCTAGAGAAATCGAACAGAGGAAAGTTAAAGTTGAGCCTTACAGCATATGCTGCAAAAAAGGAGAAGAAAACCACAAGTACGTCGAAAGCAAAAATATACCAGCTGGGAACAAACCTATGGGAGTATTTTTTTACAATACTCTTTGTCCATAAATCCTTTGATGTGAAAAATTTCATTGCTGCAAGTTTTAGTTGCTAATACAAAACTAATGTTTTTTTACTAATATGCAATCCATTAGTTTTCTGTTTTGCCTGCTATTTGCTTATGCCAAGCATATGCTACGCAAATTTTACAAATTTTGTACCAGTTAACAAATATTTTGGTGATTTTATATTATGCTTAAAACTTTTGATCTAAAGATTGCCCTAAAAACGGGTGCTATATTGTTTTTTCTACCTAATTATTTTTTTGAAAACTGATTTCCAATATCCCAGGTTAAACCTATCATTGTTCCCAAGTTATTAAAAAGTTGACCCATGTCGGCGGCAATTGCAAAATTAATCTTTAATGGAATCGATTTTTTAGGCTGCCATTCTGTTTCAACCATGAAGTACCATTGCTTTTGGGCTGGATTAAAAAAGTATTCCTCCTGATTTACATTAGGATCAATACTTCCCCAAAGTGTACCCATATTCAAGCCGGTATATGTTCCAAAGTAACGAACATACGATGCCAAAAACCGATACGATAGATTTGGAAATAAATCTCCCATAATCCCAAAGTGATGTGCAATGTTTCGGTTTGATACAAATGTCTGGGAACTATTCATTATCTCAGGGTCGTACTTATCTAACTGATTTTGCGTCATAAAAAAGGGAGAACCTAACGACATGCCTAGGTATGAATGTCCTGTTCTATACATTCCATTATTGTAGTAATTATCGCGACCACCATATGGGAATCCGCAGTTGGGTTTGTCGCAGAACCATGGTTGATCGCCTTCGCGAGGGTCTGATAGACCTGATCCACTTTGGTGCATTGTGTAAAGAAATTCGTAAAGAATTTCAGTTATGATTTTTGATTTGAATGGATTCTCAACTCTTACCCCCCAAAGTCCATCGGCCTTGTTGCGGTATCGCATCCCCGATCCATCGGTGAATATATGTTGATAGTAAAGATGTGCTTCGGTATCACCAAATTTGGCTTTTAAGCCCCAGTCCCATACCCCGGAATGAAACCCCAGCGCATTAACCTCATTGGCTGGCGATCCATCAGCACCCTCTTTGGCTATCATAACCCTTAAAAAATCGGAGAGCGATGCAGGTAACTCACCATAAACTGGTGAATTTCCTCCCCAAATGGCAGTATGGTTTATTCCCCAGTAAGCATTTACAGGGAAATTGCCACCTAGCTGAACGTGAAACGATTTGTTATGAAGGTATGCATCGGTAACATACCTTGAATTGTCGAGCCATCCGTGGGTAAAGTGCCCTTTAAATTCAAGCAATCCCCAAGTGAATGGGATTTCGGTAAACTCGGGTACCGAGGCTATAATTTGTGGCAAAGGAACAGTATTGTTGCTAATAGCCACTGAGCCCGATGAGAGATTGCCAAGTGTTATACCGTAAGAGGCTTGTCGTCGGCCAGCCTCAAAGTGAACAAAGCCTAGCTTAGCCTCAATATAACCCTGTTGGATGTATGCCTTAGCGTTGGCTGATGCTCGTGCAATTAGCTCTACTCCACCTCCAAGGCTAAAGGTTTTGCTAGTATCTATTTTATAATGACTCGAAAGTTTTGTTAGGCCGTTTGCGCTAGCATCGTCAAAAATCCCCCAGCGATTGTGAGTTAGCCAAAAACTTTGGTCTTTTGATGTGCCAAGTGTAGATTGTATTGATAATTCACTGCTTAGTCTGTCGGTTTGTGACTGAGCACCAGATATTTTGAGGAAAAATAGGGGTATTGCTAGTGAAATTAGTGCCTTTATGTTCATAGATGTTTTTTTGGGTCTGCAAAGGTAGGTATTTTTTTATTGATAGATTGACTGCTAGCCTGACTAAGGTTTATGGCAGGCAGAGTTAATTGGATGAATGGGTGATTGGATGATTAGTAGATTGGGT
>CAZTFJ010000325.1:0-3810 GCA_964612255.1 uncultured Rikenellaceae bacterium
CGAGTGACGACTAGACCTGCCATCGTCCAAAGGTCATGGCAGCGTCGGGTTTGAAGGAAGACGTGGCGTCGAGGCGTTGAGGCGTTTGGGCGAAAGGAAATGGGTTGCGAACTTCGACAAAACCTGCCTTTGCCGAAAACAGAAGGCGCCTGTCTCAGCTTGCCTCAGAAGCGATAGCTGACGAGATAAACCGTTAGGTTGACGAGAGGAGACAGAAGATGGAAGACGGAAGTCAGAAGGAAGAAGGAAGAGATTAGAAGGTATAAGGAAAGGGTCGGAAGACTGAAGGAGCAAGTCAGAAGGCAGAAGGAAGGGATGAGAAGGTATAAGGAATGGATCAGAAGATAGAAGAAGCCTGTCTCTTTAATTGATAAGTTGAGGCGTTTTGGCAACGAGAAACTTTTTATCAGTCCGGGCGCGACTTTAAGTCGCACTCGGACTTTACACAAACCCACCTTCGGTAGGCGCATCCAAAACGTTTATCGGCCGAAATGAAATGGAGGCAGGCCACCAATCTAGCACATTTCGTTTCAATTTACAGCTCTATATTCAACATTCAACAAAAAAAGTTAACTTGCATTTACAAACCCAAAAACAATTTAACATGAAAAGATTAGCAACACTAGCATTTTTGCTTCTGGCAGCCCTGTTTGTATCGGCTCAAAATGCCGACAAAGTGCTTGGCGTATGGTTAACCCAGGACGGCGACAGCAAGGTAACCATAACCAAAGACGCCAAAGGAAAATTTAACGGGGAAATAACCTGGCTTAAAGACCCACTAAACGACCAGGGCAAACCTAAACTTGACGATAAAAATCCAGATAAAAAATTACAAAAAGAACCCATAATTGGGTTAAATCTGCTAAAAGGGTTTAAATACGATAAGGACGATAACCAATGGGTTGATGGCACCATTTACGACCCCAACAATGGTAAAACCTATAAGTGCCTGATGTGGTTCGATAGCGATCCGAATAAACTCTCTGTTAAAGGATACATTGGCTTTGCAATAATTGGGCGCGAGGTGGTTTGGACCCGCGATAAGTAGTGAAACCCTTCACATTTATAAAAGGTTTTTTTAACCTATTCTATCCCCGAATTTGCGCAGTTTGCCAAACCGATTTGGTAGATGGCGAAGAGGTGATATGCCTCTCATGCTTATACCAAATGCCCCTAACTCGCTTTTGGAAACAACCCGATAACCCGGTTGCCAAAATTTTTTGGGGCCGTGTACCTATTGAGAATGCTTGTGCTTACTTCTTTTTTGCCAAAGGGAGTAAGTACAGGCCTCTTTTACATAAGCTGAAGTATCAGGGGGCAAGCGAGATTGGCGTTACGTTGGGTAAGCACTTTGGGTTGGCCCTAAAAAACTCGCCGCTATACACCGATATCGACTACATTGTTCCGGTACCGCTACATCGAAAAAAACTGCGTATCAGGGGTTATAATCAGGCTCAGGTAATTGCCCAGGGCATTTGCCAAGCTATGGATGCCAAGCTCTCGACCACCCACTTGCTGCGGGCCGAGTTTACCGAAACCCAAACCCGCAAAACCCGAGAGGAACGGGTGCAAAATGTGGCCAACGCCTTTAGGGTTTTAAAGGCCGATGAATTTGCAGGAAAACATATTATGCTGGTTGACGATGTGGTAACTACCGGTGCCACGCTTGAGGCTTGCGCATTAAAAATTCTGCAATCGGTCAGTTGCAGGGTAAGCATTGGGGCTATTGCTTATGCCAACACCTAGGTACAATTGTTAGAAAAGATATTTATGTTTAAACACTAGCGTATGTCTTAGAATGCTCTGCGGAGTAGGTATGTTGGGTATGGCCAAATTGTTTGCTCTTTATTTTAAAGCACTTCGTTTGGCTCAGCTTGCATCGGCTGTTTCTGCAGGGCAACCGCATTTAAAATTTTTAAAACACTCTGTCTGCAAATTAATTATATTTCCCGTTTTTGCTTTTATGTCCCGTTAGGGACTAAATATTGGTAGAACACAAATACAGAATAAGGACACCGTGCCGTTAGGTACGGAATATTCTGTACCTAACGGCACAGAATCAATCGTTTATCATTTTTACTACCAATATTTAGTCCCTAGCGGGACAAATGTATAAATGCGTTTGCCCTGTCTGTTTCTAAGGAAGAAACGCTAAAACTAAAATTTAAGCTATACTGCATAGGCAGAGCCGGAATAAATAAATACGACTGAGGCCGATTGTATGTAATAACAAGTGCTACAAAATATCCACAATATCCTTAATGTTCTGGATATACTGCTGCTGACGCAACAAAAGCTGCTCAATGCTTTCCTTATCGCTGGTATCGCTACTTTCTGAAATGGTTGTGGGCGTAATCTCATTTTCACTACCTTCGCTTACAAACATTGACCCTTCGCCCTCGCATAGCCAAAGCGGGTTTACCCGGTACTTTCTTATTAGGTTTTTAAGCAAAAGAGCGCTAATACCGGCTTTACCTCGCTCTACATCTGAGTATGAACCCTGCTTAATCTCGAGCGATTCGCTGAATGTTTTCTGGGTTAAACCTAGATGCGAGCGTATGGTCTTAAGCCTTGCGTTTTCTGTCATAATAATCTATTTAACAGATAATTTAATGTAATATTGTTAATCACAAAAATAGTATAAATGGTCAAATATTAGGCACAACCTATAGCTTCTTACAATAAATAATTTAACTTCGCCCTTAAAACCACAAACCAAACCCATTTATGGCTTGCACTAGCAATGGCACTAGCATAAATTCTAAATCTATATCATTGTTGCAAAACAACTTAGAGTTGTTGCAAAATCTCTTGCAACAGATAATTGACTCGTCTGACAAGCGGGTGTTAGTCTTTTCGAACAATAAAATTGTTCATGCCAACCCCAGCGCCCTTGCGGATCTGGGGTATTCTCATAAAACCATAATTAAAACCAAGCCCGATAGCATACTGCTATCAACCCAAGGTGGTGGTGTGAGTAGTTTTTTTGGCGTAGGGGTTAGCCTAAAGAACAAGAACGTAGAGCTTGACCCTATAAAGATAAAACGATTCGACAATAAGGTGGTGATGTACAAACCCACGGTGCATCGCTGCTTATGGAACTGCAAATCATCGGTATTGGTTGTTTTAAATAACCTAAAAACCGAATCAATTACCGAGCAACTCCCCGATTACTCTAATTCGCAACAACATGCTCTATCGTCAACCAGCGTGTTTTTCTGGGACTTTAACCTAAAAACCAGCGACCTTTACATCGACCCACAGTATTTTGAACTACTAGGTGTAAAGGTTACTTCAACCGATTCGGTTGTCGATAAATGGTTAACACCCCAAAATACTGATTCGCAAAAAAAATTCGAGCAGGTAATATCATCCATTAAAACGAAAAAGAATACCCACTACCAGTGGCAATACAGGGTAACTGACCGCGAAGAAAAACTGCACAATATGCTGGCTACCCTGGATGTGGTTGAATGGGATAATCTGGGGAACCCTCTGCGATTAGCAGGTGTACATATTGAGATTGAAAATGGCAATGCTTCAAAACTGCTTAGCCAAAGCAGTGATACCTCGCTTAAACGATTTGTAAAAAACTCGCTCGACGGAATTATTATTCTGGATAACGAAGGCAAAATTGTGGAGTGGAACCCAGAACAAGAGAAAATAACCAATGTGAAGCGCGACGATGCGGTTGGCAAGCACATATGGATGCTTCAACAATCGCTTTTGGCGGAGCAAAAACCAGTAAGCGAGTTTTCCTGTGGTGTAATTTTTTCGAGCATATTTTTCCTGTATTAGTGGTTGTTTCTG
>CAZTFJ010000326.1:0-3803 GCA_964612255.1 uncultured Rikenellaceae bacterium
CTTTCAACAAAGAGCAGTATGGCATATATTGCTGCAAATGCTACAACTCCTAGTAACAGAATAATTGCTGCTCCGGGCCAATGGAGCGCCTTGAATATCACCCCAGCAAGTATAAGAATGGATGAAAGGATTCCGAAAACTTTTGTGATTTGTTTCATGGATTAAGGTTTTTGGTGCCTACTCTTTTTCCTTAGTTAAGGAGGGATTTTTGGCATTTGTCCCTGTTACACTTCACCTTTAAAAATGAAGAAATAACAGTGTAAATATTATAAAAATCAATATTGATAAAAAAGTTTTAAGTGAACTTAACTCTAGAATATTTATTAACAGGTACAAGTTATGGGTTTTGTCCCTAAAAACAGCAATTGGAGAATTGTTTTAGCCCTTTAGTTTGATTTAGTGCTTTGAGATTACTGTAAAACTATTTAGTTAAAAGCAGCTTCGCAATGTCATCGGGGCAATCTGTAGTGGCATCAACTATTGTTGCGCTGTGTAGCTGCCATTTGTCAATTACATCTTGTAAATACAATTTGCGCACGGTAATTACTATGGAGTTTGCGTTTTTGCTAAGCGCACTTTCAAGAGCTTGCGCCCAAATATTCCCGTTTAGCTCCTGCTTGCCAATTTCGTCCATAATAATTACGCTTTTGGCCTGCGAGTTTTCTACTATTCGTTGCCCGCATGCCAATGCCTGTGGGTTATAATAGAATGGCCCATACTGCTCCCAGCTGGTGTTTTCCCTGTTGCTAAGCGGAATAACAATATTTTGTGGTAGGGTTACTAGGTTAAAGCCAGCCCTTTTTCCGTCATCTCGCCATAGTCCCTCGGCAAAAAAGCCAACATAATTTATTTCGATATTTTTAAGAGATGCAACCAGCTCCTTAATAAATGTGGTTTTGCCTGCATGCTTATCGGCAGTTACAATAAATATTTTTACCGATTTTTTTGCCGATACATTTAACCCATTAAAGTGCATAAACATCTTCTCAATTAGGGGCAAGGGCTTGTGTATTTGTATTTTGCTTCCTTTAAAATGGATTAATATTTGGGGTAGCGCTTTGTGAGCTTGCTTATACGAGTATGCAAACGACCCAAGCACTTTACTATTGAAATGCCTAGCCACGCCTTTACTCATAATTTCAATACCAATGCATGTAAATGAAACAACCACCACTAGGGCTCTTGCAAATATGGTAAGTGTGTAAACCATAACTTGTTGCACTGTGGGTATTGCATTGCTTCCTGTAAAATTAATTAAAACACTCGACACAATGGAAACGGCAAGAATAGCCAGCGCAAATTTTGGTCGCGATACCATGGCTCTTATCCTTCCATAACGGAAATAGCAAAGTAGCAGGTAAACCAGCCCTCCCGATAACCAAAGGGGTGTTTCAACAATATCTTTTAAAGCAATAAAAGCAGCTAGCCAAACTATGTGAAAACTCAGAAAAAGGATGCCGCCCTTGTACTGTGTTTTTTTTGTGGTTGGTTTGTAACCATCGGGGCTCGAGGTGATATTTAGTAGCGGCAATTCTTGTATTCGCAATTTTAGCCTGTTTGCTCCAATGTATCCGGTATATGCAGCAAATGCTCCAATTGCTAAATATATTATCACCAGAATAGCAACGGGCAAAATGCTCAAGCTATCAGTGCTAAAAGCAAAGCTAAATACCGATTTGTATGCCTCAATCAGATCGGTTCCGTAAATCATTATCAGCCTAACAAATTTAAACCCTAGTATTGATACTAGAGCCAATCCTCCGCCTAATCCATATCCCACAATATTGTTGCCTAGCAACAAAACGCCTAGCTCCATAAGCAGTCCTTCGAGACCAATTCCTAGCATTGGCGAGAGAATAACTGGGCTGGGCGACACGGTTTTTAACGCAGCACACACCAGAGCCGACCGCCAAAAAATACCTTTCTCACCATACAAGCGGGCTCCGGTTACCATTACCATAACCCCAATGGCCGATAGTATAGTGCCTGCAACCATAGGTACTGCAAGATTATGCAGTAGGCTTCCTGCCACAATTTCAAACGCGCCCCAAATGCTGCCCGTTATGGTGGCAACTTGCCAAGGTCTCGATATGGGTTTTTGCTGCGTCATGGTATAAAAAAACTAAGGCACAAAAGTGCTAATTTTCTTGCACTCTTGCGCCTTAGCGTTTCAGTTTTGTTTATTTCTGTGCGTAAAGTTCAATAATTTTAAGCATTACCTCGGTGGCCTTCACCATGCTCTCAACTGGCACATACTCCTGCTTGCCGTGGAAGTTTTCGCCTCCGGCAAATAGGTTGGGGCAGGGGAGTCCCATATACGATAAGCGAGCGCCATCGGTTCCGCCACGTATGGGCTTAACCTTGGGCTTAACACCAACTAGTTCCATGGCCTTCACGGCGGTCTCAACCACGTGGTATACAGGTTCAACCTGCTTGCGCATGTTGTAGTATTGGTCTTTAACCTCAAGGGTAACCACTCCCTGGCCATACTTCATGTTTATAAATTCGGCAACCTTAGTGATAAACGCCTTGCGAGCTTCAAACTTTTCGTTGTTATGGTCGCGGATAATGTACTGGAAGGTTGCATTCTCAACTGAACCATCCATTTTTATAAGATGATAAAAACCATCGTATCCCTCGGTATGCTCGGGACGTTCGTTGGCTGGTAGCAAGCTGTTGAACTCCATAGCTACGTGTATAGAGTTAATCATCTTATCCTTGGCGTAGCCAGGGTGGATATTACGACCCTGAATAGTAACTTTGGCGCCAGCAGCGTTAAAGTTCTCGTACTCCATTTCGCCAATGGCTCCACCATCGAGAGTGTAACCAAACTCGGCGTTGAATTTTTTTACATCAAAATGGTCAACACCACGTCCAACCTCCTCATCTACAGTAAACCCAATGCGGATTGGCCCGTGCTTAAACTCCGGGTTGCTCATCATGTACTCAACGGCGGTCATAATTTCGGCAACACCAGCTTTATCGTCGGCTCCCAGAAGGGTTGTGCCATCGGTAACAATTAGAGTTTGACCTTTGTAGCCATTCAGTTCAGGGAACTCATTTGGCGACAGGGTTACGTTTAGCTCCTTGTTAAGGATGATTTCAGTACCATCGTAATTCTCGATAAAGCGAGGTTTAACATCCTTTCCGCTCATATCGGGTGCAGTATCAACGTGTGCAAGGAAACCAATGGTTGGCACTTTTTTGTCGATATTACCCGGTACAGTTGCCATAACGTAGCCATACTCATCAATGGTTACATCTTTTAATCCAAGATCCTGGAGTTCCTTTACCAACATGTTGGAAAGGTCCAGCTGCTTTTTGGTGCTGGGAAAGATATCCGTAACCGTATCATCGGCTTGGGTATCAACCTTAACGTAGCGCAAAAAGCGGTCGATTAATAACTTTTGATTTATCATAGTTTTGAATGTTTGAATGAATTCCCTGCTTGCCCGCAGGTGTGTTGATAGAATGATTGTTTAAGGTTTAGAGTTTATTGTTCAATGTTTAAGGTGGAGACATATCGCTCTAGTCACTTTATGAACTCTAAACATTAAACTCTAAACATTATGAACTTTAAACTCTTTTACTCCTCCTCAGGCTTACCCCTAAGCGATTCCCAAACAAGGTATCCACAGATAACAAGGAACATTCCAAGACCAAGAACTTGTGCTGGATTCGACTCAAACCACTCGAGGTTCACGTAGTTAATACCAGCAAACTTAAGTATAGCGCTAATTACACCCATAAGCGCTCCACCGGCAATAAACCCTGAGGCAATAAGCGTTCCGCGCTCGCGACGA
>CAZTFJ010000327.1:0-3797 GCA_964612255.1 uncultured Rikenellaceae bacterium
AAGGTCTTACCCATGGATATATACCCTGTACATCTTATTAAGGCTATTTTGGCAAAGGATATCGATAAGATGGAAAATCTTGGTATATACGAGGTGGCCGAGGAGGATTTTGCGCTTTGCGAGTATGTTTGCACATCAAAAACCGATGTTCAAGAAATTCTTCGCGAAGGAATTGACATAATGATTAAAGAGCTTGGTTAGTTCTAGTTTTCGCAAAATTCTAATAAATCAGTTTGCACATATAAATACCAAATAATGAAAGCACTACGGAATTTTATTGATAAGATAAAACCAAATTTCGAGAAGGGGGGCAAGTTAGAGGCTCTGCACTCTACTTTTGATGCATTCGAAACGTTGCTCTTTGTGCCCAATAATGTTACCCATAAGGGTTCGCACATACGAGACCACATTGATATGAAGCGTACCATGATAATTGTGGTTATTGCCCTAATGCCCGCTTTACTTTTCGGGATATGGAATGTTGGCTATCAAAATGCGTTGGCAACTGGTGCCGAGATTGCTTTTTGGCCTATGGTTCTATATGGTCTTATAAAAGTTTTACCCATTATTGTTGTTTCATACGTTGTGGGTTTAGGCATTGAGTTTGCCTTTGCTCAGGTTCGTAAGCATGAGGTTAATGAGGGATTTCTGGTAACCGGTATGCTAATACCCCTTATTGTTCCCGTTGATATTCCACTTTGGATGGTAGCCCTTGCCACTGCTTTTGCTGTTGTTATTGGCAAAGAGGTGTTTGGTGGTACGGGTATGAATATTTTTAACCCAGCCCTGTTGGCTCGCGCCTTCCTTTTCTTTGCCTACCCTTCGCATATGAGTGGCGATTACGTTTGGGTTTCGGGCCTTACAAAAGGCGAGGGTATTGTCGATGGCTTTTCGGGAGCAACCCCATTGGCCAATGCTGCATCTTACCAGCTCGATAAAATCCCATCGGCTATGGATATGTTCCTTGGATTTATTCCCGGATCCATTGGCGAAACATCTACCCTGGCAATAATTATTGGGGCAATAATATTAATTTTCGCAGGCATTGGCAGTTGGAAAATCATGGTATCTACTGTAGTGGGTGGATTGGCTATGGGATATATTTTCAATGCATTTGCCATTAATCCTTTTATGGAAATACCTGCATGGCATCACCTTATTATGGGTGGTTTTGCCTTTGGTGCAGTTTTTATGGCTACCGACCCCGTTTCGGCATCGCAAACCGAGAAAGGAAAGTGGATTTATGGTTTCCTTATAGGTGTGTTTGCTGTGCTGGTTAGGGTGTTTAACCCCGCATACCCAGAAGGAATGATGCTCTCAATTCTGCTAATGAATGCCTTTGCACCACTAATTGATCACTATGTAATTGAGGCAAATATTAAAAAACGCAAGAAACGTGCAGCAGCTGCTGCCAAAATTAGCTAAAACGCCATGGCCATGAACAAACAAAGTAATTTATACATATTCTTGTATTCGTCGGTAATGGTTATTGTTGTGGCTGCGCTACTCTCGCTTGCATCTACAGCGCTACGACCATTCCAAACTAAAAACGTGGAGACCGAGAAAAAGTTAGATATTCTCAAATCGGTAGGCAGGGCAGCAGATGTTGCTGATGCCGATAGTAAACACGAGTACGTGGGCGGCGAGTTCGACAAGGTAATTGTTGAGCAGCTGGCCGTTAACCGTAAGGGCGAAAAAGTAGAGGGCATTGACCCTTTTACCGTTGACCTTAAGGTTGAGTTTGCAAAGCCACAAGCCGAGCAGAATTTGCCTGTTTTTGTGGCTCAGCTCGATGATGGCTCTAAAAAATATATTTTACCCCTTTTAGGCCGTGGGCTATGGGGGCCAATTTGGGGCTATATCTCGCTAAGCGACGATTTTAACACCGTTTACGGAGTTTCGTTTGCCCACAAGTCTGAAACCCCTGGCTTGGGTGCCGAAATTGCAAACCAAGATTTTCAGGAGCAGTTTAAGGGTAAGAAGATTTTTAGCGATAATAAATTCGTATCCATTTCGGTGGTTAAGGGTGGTGCTCAACCGTCTAATCCGCATGCTGTAGATGCCGTTTCGGGTGGAACCATTACCAGCCAAGGGCTTGAGGAAATGGTTAAAGACTGCCTGATGGGATATCAAGAATTCTTTAAAAAATCACAAAAATAATTAGGTAATGAGCGTAAAGATTGAAAGCGAACCATTGTTTTCGGCTAAGAACCTTAAGCTGATTACGGATCCAATAAATAAAAATAATCCCATCACCGTTTTGGTGCTTGGTATATGCTCGGCACTAGCGGTTACGGTAAAACTTGAGCCCTCGGTAGTAATGGCCATTTCGGTTATTGCTGTGCTTATTTTGGCCAATGCCATAACCTCGTTGCTGCGTAATACAATTCCCTCTCGTATTCGAATTATTGTGCAGCTAGTTGTTATTGCTTCGCTGGTAATTCTTGTTGATGAGGTGCTTAAGGCTTTTGCCTACGATGTGAGTAAGCAGCTCTCTGTGTTTGTGGGACTTATTATAACCAACTGTATTATTATGGGTAGGCTCGAGGCTTTTGCACTTGGCAATAAGCCGTGGCCTTCTGCTCTCGATGGCCTGGGTAATGGTATTGGTTATGGTATTATTCTGGTTATTGTAGGTTTTTTTCGCGAGCTATTTGGCTCAGGTACGCTATGGGGTTATAGGGTTATTCCCGAGTCTATTTATGTTAGCAATGGTGGTTTTTACGAGAATAATGGATTATTCATTTTACCCCCAATGGCGCTAATAATTGTTGGAATTATCATTTGGATTCAGCGTAGCCGAAACCGTGAACTAATTGAAAACGACTAATTGAACCGATCTATGGTTTGGTGGTTAACGGACTACATATATTTTGATAATTTTTATGGAGCTGCGTAATGCCATCCGTTTGAGTTTTGAAATCATAGCGAGTTCCACCGTACCTTTTGAAATTAAAAATAAACAGACGAAATACGTTTCGATATGGAAAATCTACTAAGCATATTCGTAAAGTCAATTTTTGTTGACAATATGATTTTTGCATACTTCCTGGGTATGGGTTCATAGCTGGCGGTATCAATAACTGTAAGAACTTCAGGAGGCTTAGTTTTAGCCGTTGTATTTGTGCTTGGGATTACCGTTCCTGTGAACTATCTTATAAATAATTACTTGCTCAAATCAGGCGCACTGGCATGGCTTAGCCCGTCACTTGCCGATATGGATTTGAGTTTCCTCACCTTTATCATGTTTATTGCAGTTATAGCTTCGATGGTGCAGCTGGTTGAGATGATAATTGAAAAATTTTCGCCTGCGCTATACAGCTCGCTAGGAATTTTCCTTCCGCTTATTGCGGTTAACTGTGCAATTCTTGGGGGCTCTCTTTTTATGCAGGAGCGCGAATATGCTAATATTGGTGAAGCCACTGTGTTTGGTTTAGGCTCTGGGGTTGGCTGGTTTTTAGCTATTGTGGGCATTGCTGCTATCCGCGAAAAGTTGAAGTACTCCAATGTTCCTGCCCCTTTGCGTGGCCTAGGTATTACTTTTATTGTAACAGGCCTTATGGGAATTGCGTTTATGACCTTTATGGGGATTAAGTTATAACCTGAAATTATTTTATTATGATACTTTTAACATCAAACTTTGTCATAATTGTTTCGGCTATTGCAGTTTTCCTGCTAGTTATTAGCTTGCTGGTAGCCATACTGCTCTTTGCCAAGAAAAAGCTTACCCCTCAGGGTGAGGTTACTATAACCATTAACGATGAAAAAGAGCTGAAGGTCGAGCCAGGAGGAACAGT
>CAZTFJ010000328.1:0-3785 GCA_964612255.1 uncultured Rikenellaceae bacterium
ATGCCATACTGCTATTTGTTGAAAGGCAGAAAGAAGCAAAAACAGCTATAGCTAAAACCAGCAATGTTTTTGTTCTGCTTGCTATGGTATTAATATCAGTGGGATTTTTATTCAAATCGATGCACTGGCCAGGCGCTGGGGTACTTATTTATGTCAGCAACATTGCACTGCTAGCCCTTATTCCCATTAAGTACATACAGGCATGTAAAAACGATAATGAGCAAAAGAAACAGAACTATTACAATGAGGCAATTGTGATTACTTTGCTACTAGCATTCTCATTGTTTCTGTTGTTCGTTTTATAAAAAGCAAATCACTTAAGGGCTAACTCAGCAGGATAGTTTCGTAATTGGTTCCTCCCAACCATTTCGGTTGTAAGGAACCATTTTTACACCATCGGCATACTATATAATCGTTTACAAAACGCTTGAATCACCTACCTTATTCGAGTACCCTACCAACTTTTTAACTTCAAATTATTCAAAATAAGGCTAAATGCTATCTTTGTATTGCATAATTTAATATATCCCAAATGCTAAAGATTGTAACCGACAATAAAATACCATTCCTTGAAGGAGCATTTAGCAAAAAGGCTAACATAGTATCGCTCCCCGGGCGTAAAATTGCTCGCGAACACCTTTTTAATACCGACGCACTACTTATACGTACCCGAACCAAATGCAACAGGGAGTTGCTACACGGAACATCGGTAAAGTTTATAGCCTCGGCTACCATTGGTTACGACCACATTGATACGGCTTACTGCGATGCTCACGGGATTAGGTGGACCAATGCACCGGGGTGCAACTCGGGCTCGGTAAAACAGTACGTTGCATCGGCACTGGCCGAAATCATTAGCATCGAGAACAAAACATTTAAAGATATCACCCTTGGCATTATTGGCGTTGGAAATGTGGGCTCAAAAGTTGCCGACATGGCAAAAACGCTTGGCATAAAAACCTTGCTGAACGACCCCCCACGTGAGCGGAAAGAGGGAAAGGGCAATTTTACCGATATTGAAACGCTGATTGCACAATCGGATATAATTACAGTTCACGTACCTTTAATTAATCAAGGTACTGATAAAACTCACCATTTGGCCAATGCCAATTTTTTTGCAAAAATGAAACACGGCGCTTGGTTTATAAACACATCGCGGGGCGAAGTAGCCGAAACACAATCGCTTATAAATGCCATTGAAAGCAAGCACCTTGGCGGCGTTGCAATTGATGTGTGGGAAAACGAACCCCATATCAACCTAAAACTGCTTGAGCTGGCACATATTACCACACCCCATATTGCAGGCTACTCCGCCGATGGCAAGGCCAACGGAACAGCCATGAGCGTACAGGCCATAAGCAAGTTTTTTAACCTTGGCATGGATAGCTGGCACCCCAACAATATTCCGCAAGCGCCTGTAAATAATCTAGATATTGTTTGTAATTCAAAATCTACAGAGCAAATTTTTAGCGAGCTAAGCAATTTTGCTTACAACATCATCACTGATTCATATAAGCTTAAGGAATTGCCCCAAACATTTGAGCAGCAAAGGGAAACATACCCTATCCGCAGAGAGCCAGAAGCTTTGCAGGTCACTATCAAGGGCGATAAATATCTGTTTGAAACAATAAAGAACCTTGGGTATAATGTAAGAATGGGCTTATGGCACAAATGAATACTATATTAAATTTAACTGATATTAATACAAGCAACAAAGAATTTAACAGCAACTTTATGAAAAAAACAACCACATATATTGTAATAATACTATTGAACTTTTTGCTGGGCTGCACCACCATTAGTAATCAAAAAGACAAATTAAAAAGTACTGATTTAAGTACAAATTCGTTTGATAGCACTAAAAACACAGCTTCAATTTTAGCGGGAAAGATTTTAAATTCAAATGTATACCCACACATTAATGAATTGAAATTAACCGTACCCAGTTTTGAAGGTGATAAAATGGTTTACCTCACAAAAATTAATGGGTCTGGTTTTTTTAAGTTTAATTTTTACCCAAAAACTAAAAGAGAAGTAAAACTTCATCCCACTGATGATGTTATAATCATTCAACCTGGAGACAGTGTTTTTGTTACAATTGATTTTAAAGACATTGGAAATGCTACTTTCTCTGGCGACCATGCATTACTAAACCAACAAATAGCTACATTCAGAACAAACTACTTGGGACGTTACCCTACCAATTACCAACAATCTTATTTTGATTTTAAGGCAAGTTGTGAAAAAGCAAGAGCTAACAGCTATAACCGGTTGATTGAATTTCAACAAAATAATTCATTATCCGATGACTTCAATAGCTGGGCTATAAAGCAAATCGAATTAGATTTTTATAAAGCACTATTTCACTATCCCTTCCAACATCATCTACGCTCAAATAAGGCGCTAAAAGATACGGCTGAATACTACTCTTTTATAGAAAGTTTTAAAGAGAGAGTTGATAACTCAATAATAATGACAGATTACTTTGAGGTAACAAAACAATTTGTTGGATTCAAAATTAGGTCTTTAGAGAGTAAACTTAGTCAACAAAAGTCTCCAAAAGATTCTATTACAGAATTTATTATAGCAGACCTGTTTTCAACAAAAGAAAACAACTATTTCGCTCAATTCTCACTTCGCACATTATTAAACATATCTTTAAATTCTAACAAAACAGACCTGATTGACAAATACATAAATGAGATAAACAGTAAAATTGATGACCCTTTCTTAAGGGATAATCTTAAAGAACATTATGACAGAGCAAACGAGTACAATAAAAATCCAAAGCTCTTTTCCGATGCAATACTTAATTCAGATAATAGTTTTGAGCTGAACACATCAATTTCGACAAACTTTGATAATAACAATATCGTTAAAAACATTATTGATGCTAATCCAAATAAAGTAATCTTTGTTGATTTCTGGGCTCCATGGTGCCCCCCATGCTTACACTATATGGAATACTCGAAAAAATTGATGGCATTTTTTGAAAATCAGGATGTTTTATTTGCTTTTGTTTGCATAAATTCAAATGAAGAGCAATGGAAAGAGACAGTTGAAAAAATGAATATAGGTGGGCAACACCTTTACGCTAGTACTGATGAAACGAGGGATGTAAGAAAAAGATTTGGATTTTCAGGTATTCCATACTATTTGTTAATCAATAAAGAGGGTGTGATTGTCGATTTTGGAAATCAGCTAAATCCAAAGAACAATTATGTAAAGTCACAAATCGAGAAACTTCTAAATGAATAAAAAGGGGTTAGCAAGAGGTGTTGAATATGCTGGTATAATATCAGCCCCCTATTTCTTGTTATACTTCGCTTGCAAAAACTTAACCGTTTCTCCCATTATAGATTTGAGGACTTCAATATCTATATCAGAAAGTTTTTTGATGTATATGCATGCACTACCCTTTTTAAACTTACCCAAATCTTTTAGAAGGTACTCGTGTTCGGGCATACCCGTGTAAACATAAAGCGAAATGGCCGCTTTACGTGGCGAAAATCCTACCATAAACCAATCGCCCTCCTGCCTACTCCTCTCCGATTTGTAGTGGTAATTTCCAAAACCAATAATAGACTCGCCCCACAATTTAGGCTCGTAACCAGTGAACTCTTGCATCAGCTTTAACAATTCGAAGCTATCCTGACGCTTTTTCTCGGTATCGGCAAATGAGTTGATAAACTCAATTACATCGGCATCGGTTTGTTTTGTTTTTAGTTCGGCCATAGGGTTTAGAGTTTAGAGTTTAGGGTTTAGAGTTTAGGGTTTAGGGCCTG
>CAZTFJ010000329.1:0-3760 GCA_964612255.1 uncultured Rikenellaceae bacterium
AAAACCTTAGCAAGCACGCCGACAGCTTTGGTTCAGACGATTTTTTGTTTGCCGGCCGTGGAATATTTATGGTGAGTAAAGGCGAAATCGAATATCATGTTACAACAGGTAACGTGATTGAGAACTCAAAAATTGATGAGCTCACCAAAATTCTTGATCACATCAACACCCTTGACAAAGACGGGTTAAAAGAGCTATACAAAACGCAAATGCGTGAGGGCAGATTATCTGAGAAAGGCGGAGCCGGATTAGGTTTTATTGATATTGCCCGCAAAACAGGTCGTAAACTCGACTTCCACTTCCTCCCCATCGACGAGGAAACGCATTTCTTTATTCTAACCTCAACCATTTCACGAAACGAGTAAATTATTGACATATGGAAACCATAAAGATTCTAGGTACTGACGACACCCCAACCGTAATTCTTGATGCTGACAACGACATCTTCGAGATTTCTGGTCGCTCATTGCCCGAAGACGTTACTGCCTTTTACGACCCAATTCTGAACTGGCTCGATGAGTACGCTACTAGTCCAAATGCCAAAACCGTATTCACGTTTAAGCTGGTTTACTTCAACACTGCTAGTTCAAAACTGCTGCTCGATATCCTTATGAAGCTTGAAGAAATGCACGAAGACGATAAGGACATTCTGGTAAAATGGTACTACCCTGAGGATGATGAGGATATGCAGGAAGCCGGCGAAGAGTATGCCGATATTGTTGACATACCCTTCGAACAAGTTAGTTACACCTTAAGCTAAAAATCACCAATCCCATAAGGGACAATTTAAAACTGAGCAATGAGTGAGGAAATTCTCAAGGCTTTAATGCAACTCTTTGCAATTATTGCAAAGCAAGACGAAGGCGTTGACAGCAACGCGCGCGGTTGCGTGGTGACTTTCCTCATGCAGCAGGTAAACGACGAAGCGGTTGAGGAGTACATTCAGCTTTTCGATCAGCATGCTGGATTGAATGACGACAAGAACGATGGGGAGCCCAAAAAAGTTAAGCTTACCTCAGTAAAAGACTCGGTAAAAATTCTGGGTATTTGTAAAAAGATTAATAAAACCCTTACCCAGAAGCAAAAGGTTGTTGTGCTGGTTCGCCTATTTGAGCTAGTAAATGCCGACCGAAAATTTACTGATCAGCGTATGGCCATTATTAACACTGTGGCCGACGTATTTAAGCTTTCGAAGGAAGAATTTACCGATATTGAAAACTTCGTCATCAACAACAACCCCAATGAGCTTGATTTCTCCAGCATTCTAACCATTCATGATAAGCCCGAGGATGGTGTAAACTGTAAGCACATCCCAACCGAAGCGCTCGATGGTTACCTTTACATCCTGCAAATAAAAAGCGAAGATTTATACTTCCTCCGTTACACAGGCCACGAGGATGTGTTCCTAAACGGCCTGCCCATAAACAACAAACGTATTTATCTTTTTGCCAATGGTAGTTCAATAAAGCTGCCCAAGGGCAAGCCCATTTACTACACCGACGTTGTTGCCCACTACCTTGCCGATTCAACAAGTACCCGCATTTCGTACAATGTTGAGAACGTTGGCTTTAAGTTTAAATCGGGCGATATTGGTTTACGAAATATCAGCTTTGGCGAAGAACAAGGCAAACTTATTGGGATAATGGGTGCCAGCGGCGCTGGCAAAACCACGCTGCTTAACGTGCTGGCTGGTATTGAAACACCAACCACTGGTCACGTAAAAATTAATGGTGTTGAGTTGCACCACCAAAACGATATGCTTGAAGGTGTTATTGGCGTTATCCCACAAGATGATTTACTAATTGAGGAACTTACCGTTTTCCAAAACCTTTACTACAACGCAAAACTTTGTTTTAAAGACAAAACGGACGAGGAACTCACTGAATTGGTAAACAAAACCCTTCAGAACCTTGGCCTTTTCGAGCGCAAAGATTTAAAAGTAGGCTCTCCGCTTAACAAGATGATTTCTGGTGGTCAGCGTAAAAGGCTAAACATTGCCCTTGAACTAATTCGCGAACCTGCCATACTCTTTGTTGACGAACCAACCTCAGGACTTTCATCACGAGACTCGGAGAACGTGATGGATCTGCTTAGAGAGCTAACCCTTAAAGGGAAACTCATATTTGTTGTAATACACCAACCCTCGTCAGATATCTACAAGATGTTTGACAATATGATGATTCTCGATACCGGCGGGTATATGATTTACTACGGAAATCCCGTAGAAGCCGTAATGTATTTCAAGCGGCTCGATATGCAAATCAATAGCGATCAGGGCGAATGCCCCACCTGCGGTAATGTAAACCCCGAGCTAATATTTAACATAATAGAGGCCAAGGTTGTTGATGAATTTGGACGTTACACACCTATCCGTAAGGTATCGCCGCCTAAATGGGAAGACTATTTTAACGAGAATATCAAGCTAAAGAATATTCCCGACGAGCAAGAAGCACCTCCTAAATCGTTAAACATCCCCTCAAGGTTAAAGCAATTCTTCATATACACCACCCGCGATTTTCTGTCGAAAATAAGCAACACGCAGTACATTGTGCTCAACCTGCTTGAGACACCCGTTTTGGGTTTTATTCTGGCATATGTAATAAGGTACATTGCCGACCCCAACTCGAACGTTTATATATTTAGCGAGAACGAAAACATACCTATATATATATTTATGGCACTAATTGTAGCTCTATTTATTGGGCTAACCGTTAGTGCCGAAGAAATTTTTAGAGACAGGAAACTGCTTAAACGCGAAGCATTCCTTAACCTAAGCCGTACATCGTACTTGCTCAGTAAAATTTCCATACTTGTTGTGCTTTCGGCAATTCAAACCATAACTTTTGTGCTTATTGCTAATGGTATTTTACAGCTCCGAGGAATGAATTTTGAGTACTGGTTAGTGCTATTCTCTACAGCTGTTTTTGCCAACTTGTTAGGGCTTAACATATCTGCAACATTTAATTCAGCCGTTACAATATACATTGTAATACCACTACTGATGATACCCATGATGGTACTTTCGGGCGCCATGTTCAGTTTCGACAAGCTAAACAGAGCCGTAGGTAGTTTTGGTCGTGTTCCAATGATAGCTGAATTTATGGTTACCAAATGGGGCTACGAAGGGCTGGTTGTTCATCAGTTTAAGGATAACAATTTTCATAAAACCTTTTACGATATTGAAAAAGTTGAGCGGGGTGCCGATTACAAAACAGTTTACTACATCCCAGAGCTAGAGAAAATTGTGAATGAAAGTTTGGAGTTTGTTGACACGTATGCCAATAATAAAGAGGATAAGCTTAAGCTTGAAGAGAACCTACTTGTACTCCGCAACTCTCTTTTTAAAGAGGTAAACTATTTGGCACCAGCCATACCATATAGCTATATGGATAGCCTTTACCCCGAATCATTCGATTTAGGCACAGGCTATGCAACCCTCGACTACCTCGCAGAGCTTAAAAAGCATTACAGTAAAATTTTTCAGAAAGCAAATCAACAGCGCGATGGAATTATTTCGCACCTAGTATCAACTACTCCCAAACTATACCACGCCAAACGCCAAGCATACCACAACGAAAGCATTGCCGACCTGGCTACTAAGAAGTTTGAGAAGAATAAAATTTTACAATACAAAGGGGAACTAGTTCAGCAGTACGATCCAATTTATCGCGATCCGATCCCTAATAACTTTTTAGATTTCCGCTCACACTTTCTGGCACCTCGCAAGCATTTCCTTGGGAATTATTACGATACATTTTGG
>CAZTFJ010000330.1:0-3755 GCA_964612255.1 uncultured Rikenellaceae bacterium
GAGGTCTTCTATAATCGAGCAGAGAAAACTCAAGCGAGACAAAATACACGTTATGATTTAAGCTAATAGTATCGGCGTGGGTTATTTCGCGCTTTACAACGCTATCGAACACCCTAAATTCATTAATGTACAGCGGAGCACAAGCAACTTGCATTGAAACGCTATCGGGGTGAAAATACATAATGCCTTGCTTGCTACCAAACAGTATGTTACTCCCCAGGGTTTGCGCTCCACACTTAAAGGTAAAATCGCTAGTATACTCGCCCTGCCTAACCGGAAAGCGCTTTATACCATTGGTAGCAGTATCAATACGCATAATGCCTTCCTTTGTACTTAGCCAAATATTGCCATTTACCCCATTAATTGCTGTACAAATAAAGTCTGTTGACAATCCGTTAACCTTTCCGAAATGCTGAAAACTCTTTGTTTTCTTGTCATAAACATAAAATCCGTTTGTTGTAGTTGCCAACGCAAGCCTTTTATCATCTATATTGGCAATGCTCCAAAAGGAGTTGTTCGATAAGTTTTGTTCGTTTATTGGGCCTATTGCTGGCTCTAGAATTGGATTTCTGAAATCATCGCGCGGATTTAAGCGGAAGAGCCCCTCCCCTCCTACCCATATTTGGCCAGCATTGTCGGTAAAGAGCGAGTACACAATATCGGGCTTATTGGTTACCCTAAAATCGAGATCGTGCTTAAATTTATTGTTATCAATTTTAAGCCTAAAAAGCGTAGGCTTTTCAAGCGAACCAATTAGTATACCTCCCGGAATCTCAACTGCAGAAAAATACTGTCTGTTATTATATATATTGAAACGGTCGGTAAATACTTTTTGGACAGAGTTATAGTGGTATATAGCTTGGTTGGTAACAAAAATCAAAATACCATTTCGCAACTCAAGAATATGATTGGTTGCGTACACCCTTCCATCGGGAGTAGGAAAGTTAATCTGTTCAATAATATTACTTTCAAACGCTAAAAACTTGTCGATATTCGGAATTTTTATGGCTGACCCTTGCCTTACTCCTATCCAAAGGTTATTCTTACTGTCAACAGTAAGAGTACGAATATACTCGTTGGGTAAACCGCTTTTTTTGTCGAGCAGCTGAAAGGGCGATTTGGGCAAAACCTTAACAACTCCCGTTGTGGTACCAAGCCAAAATGTACCGTTTGCTTCACGAATGGCGCAATGATAATCATACTCGCTAGCCACTTCTTCCGATTCAAACACTAGGGTTTCAACTACATTTAAGGTTGAGTTAAAAACCATTACCCTATTCTTATCAATTAAATACACATGGTTTTGCTTTTTAAAAAGGTGGCCATGGCTTCCAACATTTTTTATGAGTATTGTTTCGCGCTTTGTTTGCAAATTGAACTTAACTAAGTGATGCGTGTTGTCGCTTTGGTTCTTTATGCCCACCAAACTATTGCCTACAACCTCAAGCTCTCGATAGTTATCGCCTACAAAAATCTGACTAGCTCTGTTTGTTGAAATATCGTAATTATACAGGGTGTGCAGAATGGAAAAAGTTATGCTTTTACCAGGAACAATGGAATGTACTCTCGACTCGGTTACCCTACTCACCAGCTGCAGGTTCAAATGCTGAAACTTGCCTGTTAGCATATTAAAGCGATTTAACCCATTGCTTGCCATTACCCAGTAAATGCTATCGTTCTCTTGTACTATGGATGTGACGTTAGGACTACTGATTGAATTTGGGTCGTACGGATTGTAAAGATAATTTTGCCACCTGTTGGTGCTTCTGTTTAGCACCGATAGCCCATTGGCGCCAACAAGGATATTCCCTTTTCTGTCCTCTACTAAAGCTGTAATAACATCGCCCGAAATGCTATTTGCATTCGACTGATGATTATAAACAAGGAATTTATTGCCGTCGTATTTTGCCAGGCCATAGCTTGTACCAATCCACAAATATCCCTTAATATCTTTTAAAATACAGCTTATCTCGTTGTTTGGCAATCCGTTCTCCTCGCCATACACCTCAGAACCCACATATTGCGGTTGTGAGCTAAGATGTTGCGAAAAACCTATTAAAAAGAGGACTTGGATTATAATTTGTTTACGAGTAACTATCACGGTTTGGGTTTGTTTTAATGCAGTAGCTATACATTATTTAGCTGTTATGCATGTTTATGAGCTCAATGTACCTGTTGGTAGTATAGTATTTGATTATCATAATATATGAAACTATCTTACATTCAGATTAATAATTGAAAGTAGTGATAAATTAAATAACTAACAAAGTAAATCTGTAAAATTATTGCACGGCTTTTGAATAGGAAATACCAAACGAAAACCATAAAAACATACAACTATGAAAAAACTAATTACCATACTCACATTGAGCCTACTTGCTTCAATAAGTAGTTCGCTCGCGGCGCAAGATTAGCCCAAGGAATACTTGGGGCTTCCGGGCGATAACCTTAATCTTTACGCCGTACTGGATGTATTTCAGAATTCTGAAACCCTCGAAGCTTTTGAACGAAAGCTGAACGATCCCGAGCAGATGGTTAACAACTTAGATCTAAACAACGATAATCTGGTTGATTACCTCATGGTGCTCGATTTTAATGATGATAACCTGCACAACATTGTGTTAAGGGTAGCGCTTAACCAGAACGATTATCAGGATGTGGCTGTAATTGTAGTTGAAAAACTGCCCAATGGTACTGCCCAAATTCAGGTAGTAGGCGACCAAGCGCTATACGGAGAAAACTATATTGTTGAACCTGTGTATGCCGAAACGCCCAATCCAGGCTATACTGGAAATACATCATACTATAGTCAGCCCGATAGCGATGTTCAGGTTGTTACAACAACCTATTACGAAGTGGCTCAGTGGCCTATTATTGTATATGTTTTTGATCCATATTACCGCCCATGGCGTTCGGCTTGGCGATGGGGACTTTACCCCGACTACTGGCACCCATGGAATCCTCACTACTGGCACTACTACTACGGATATCATTATCACTGGCACCATCACTACTATGCTCACTACAGGCATTGGCGACATCACCGCTGTGGAAGGTACCACTCATACTACTACTCGCGACATAGGCGCACATCGAACACGGTTGTGGTTAACATCAACAACGGACGTTACAAAGATACTTACACCCGCCCCAATACGCGTAGTGCTGGTGAACGTATTGCAAACCAAAGGATATCGGAACGTAAACGTACTAACACGGGCAGCGCATCAATTAACAGTACTACCCGTAAACAGGAAAGGCGTAAAGTTGATAATACAACCCGTGTAAGCAACCGCAATTCCGGAAGTGCTTCGGCTAGCACCAACCTTAAGCGTATTGATAATTCGAGCAATAGGAGGGCCAACGGCTCGCAACGGGTGAGCCGACGATCGAATAATAGACAAAAGGTAAACAACAATTCGTACAGAAACAATTCGCAAAACGAAGCTAAATCTTCCGTTGGAAATTCCAACACCAGCACAAGAAGAAACTCTGGCTCATCGTGGTCACGACCAACAAACAGAAAATCGACTGGCGAGAGCAGTGTAAACAGATCATCGTCGAGGCGCAGTAATAACGATAGCAAAAAATCAACTTCGGTTTCTCGTCGCAGCAAACCTTCATCTTCATCGAGCTCTGTAAGCCGCTCGAACCGAAGCAGCAAAAGGTCTTCGTCGAGCGTTGGCTCTTCAAAGTCGAGTAGAAGTAAAAGCTCTTCTACTAAGAGTACAAGCAGGTCGAGCAGCAAAAAAACT
>CAZTFJ010000331.1:0-3752 GCA_964612255.1 uncultured Rikenellaceae bacterium
GATTCAATGCCATCAATATGGGGAAGAGGTGGGGTTCTCAGATTGCCATTGAGAACCCTCCAACGTTTCTACATTAATTACAAGTTCCTGCAATGCTGTTAGTTCTAAATCGAGACCGATAAGCCCCATATACTTTCCATCAATTTGAACAGGCGAAGCAATGGTTGTCATAAGTCTAGCTTCGCGAGTACCTTCCTCCACCTCATCAAAATATGGTTCCCATATATCATCTACATTACTCTTCTTAAAATTTCCATAAATCTCTGGATCACCGTCAAGGCTTCGTTCCTCCCTAGCATTCTTAAAAGTATTTCCATCCTCGCGCAAAACGTACATCATTGTGCGCCCATAATCCTTTTCGTAATTAGGAATAAAACCATAGTATTCCCAGCTATCCCAAATAATGTAAACATATGGATTAGCCTTTATAACCGGTAAGTACATCTGAGTAAACAGATCTGTCCACTGATCGCTGGGCATAGTTTGGTACACGCTAAACGCCTGAGCAAGCGTGCGGGTAATAGTGATATTTTTTTCGAAAAAACGGCCAATTTCTCCTGCAGAGTTCTGCGCTAGCAACTCTGTTTTTTGTAGCGTTTCGTTTAGAATTGCCTTGCGAGAATTTATCACGATATAACCAATAGAAATAATGAAAAACAGGGAGAATACCGAAAGGATGTAAAGAATTATCTTTTGACGGATTGAGCGTTTAGTTTTCATCACAAGTAAAGTTTTGTTAGCAAGGTAAATTTAGGTATTTATTTTGTTGATTTGTAAGCCACGCGTCAAGTTTATGAGCATTTCTGGTTAATACCATTTAATAGGGTTTGAAAAATCCAAACAAAAACCTCATAACCACCTGAGGGCTAACTGAAATCATCGTCATAAAAATCTTTGGCAAAATTAACAAGGTAAACTTTTTCTGTTGCACGAGTTAGCGCCGTGTATAGCCAACGCAAGTACTCCTTTGTAAGCATATCGTCTTTAAAAAATCCTTGATCAATATATACATGCCGCCACTGCCCGCCCTGCGCTTTATGACATGTTACAGCATAAGCAAATTTTACTTGAAGGGCATTAAAATAGGGATCGGCCTTAATCTTTTTAAACCGGTTACGTTTATTCGGCTCATCGGCATAATCGAGCGAAACGCTTTCGTACAGCTCGTTCGATTTTGCTGCTGGTAACGCTGGGCCATCAAGACTAAGCGTATCGAGCATTACCATAACATCGAGTTCTTGTTGCTGATAATCTATTAGCTTAACGGTAACATCGGCAAAGCGAAATCCGTGCAATTCTTTTAAACCTCTTATGCGAACAACCTCTACAATATCGCCATTGGCAATAAAGTTTACATCGGGAACGCTCTCAACCCAAAAATAGTTATTGCGCACAACCATTAGCAAATCGCCGATGGAAAGTTCCTCCTCACGCCAAAGAATTTGGTTACGAATTCCTTGATTATACTTGTTTGCCCGCTTATTAGAGTAGCTCAGCACTATGGTATCTTCAACACCAACCCTTGAGTAGCTACTTTCTAAAGTTTCAACCAGGTCAACTCCCGATAGGCGAACCATATCATCAAACCCAACCATCTGAAATTTTGGAGTTTGTATGTTATTTTTAGCAATAAACGTTCGTAGTTGTGTTGCATTGCTTAGGATTCCTGAGTCGGCAGCTTGCCTAACCACCTCCTCTAAAGTAATTTCTGTAACCTCATATCCGTACGATTCGAGAACCCGCTTATCGAGCGCTGGGCTTAAATCGTGCCGTACCGGTGGCAGCTGCGCCACATCTCCAACCAGCATAAGCCTACAATTATCACCATTATCAACAAACTGAATAAGATCATCGAGCACATTACCCGATCCGAACGACGAATCGTCTGCTGAAGTGCTGTTTATCATCGATGATTCATCAACTATAAAAATGGTATCGCGAGCCTTATTCATATTAAGCACAAACTTACCAATGGCCTCCTTTTGCGATTGCTGTCGGTATATCCACTTGTGAATAGTATAAGCCGGATAACCGGAATACTGCGAGAGCACTTTTGCTGCTCTACCTGTTGGTGCTAATAGCACCACCTTAACAGCATGTACAAGCAAAGATCGGAGACAGGCTGCAATTAGAGTGGTTTTGCCTGTACCTGCATAACCTTTAAGCAAGAATATTTGGCGCGATTTTTTGCTTGTGAAGAAATCGGCCAGTAAATGCGTAGTAATCTCTTGGCTTTTAGTTAACTCAAACCCAATAGTTTTTATTATTGTTGATCTTAGCGTATCATTTTTCATAAGAATAGTTAAATAAAAGTTGCTTTTAGGTGTTAGATTTTAATTATATGTTTATAAATTTGCAGGCAAACTTAAATTAAATTGAGTAAAATGAAAACCGTTTATCAAATTCTGCTTCTAGCTGTCATAGTGGTTTTGTCTTATCTTGTATTTGATAGCATCATGAACCCAATCCGTTTCAAGAATGAAAAGGATAAAAGATATGAAAAAACCATTGAACGTTTAATGGATATTAGAACGGCGCAATTAGCTTATCGTTCTGAGTTTGAAAAATTTACTGGTAGTTTCGACACGCTTATCACCTTTGTTAAAAACGACTCATTTAAAGTAGTAAGGCAAATTGGATCAATGGACGACTCTGTTGCCGTAGCAAAAGGTCTTGTTCGTAGAGACACTGTGAAAATTGGCGTACTCGACAGTCTATTTAGAAAAGGATACCCTGTTGACTCTCTAAGGTTTGTACCTTATACCCATGGTGCAGAATTTGAACTTGGAGCGGGTGTACTAAAAACTGGCTCAGGGCTAAGCATCAATGTTTTTGAGGCTAAGGTGCATAACAATGTTCTACTAAAGGGGCTCGACCGTCAACTTATTATCAATGAGAACGACCTAAGAAAGAAAATGGAGCGTTTCCCTGGTCTACAAGTTGGCTCACTAACAGAAGCAACGAACAATGCTGGTAACTGGGAATAGGATGAGGTAACTATGCAAAAGTTTGAACTTTTCGACGAAACCTTCGATCCTTTTCGCACAGAATCATATGAATTATCCATTCAGGTATCCCTGAATGGATTTTCTTTTTGCATAAAGGATACTACCAGAAATCAATTCATTGCGCTGGCCCATAAGGAATTTGAACAACCCGTGGTTTTTGCAGAGGATTGGAACGATAGGGCTGAATGGATTTTCAATGGGTACGATTGGTTGAAAAAGCCATTTAAAAGGGTTGTTCTAAACTTCGAATCGCCCCGATTCACCATTACACCTAAGGAGTTTTTTGAGTTTTCAAAAGCCAAACAGTTGCTAACCATAGCTCATCAGCTCTCCGATTTGGAAGAGGTAAATTATCATCCTGTAGAGAATACCGTGTGTGTGTTTAGCTCTCCCTCTGCACTGATAGCCTCATTATCTCGAATTCATAAAAATTTCAAACTCGTAAGTAGCGCAAGTGCACCACTATCGCTTCATCTTTCAAAAAGTAAAGCAAGAAGCACTCCCCTCATAACATTATCCGTGTACAATGATTTTTGCGTACTAATTTTAGCTAACGACAAAAAGTTGTTGCATTGCGGTTCTATTAAATATATTAACCACGAGGATACCATATACCATATGGTTAATACTTGCAAGCAATTTGGTATTACTCCCGCCGATATTGAGATTACACTTATAGGTGATATGATAGAAAAAGATAGCTTTATATCGCTGCTAAACCGCTTTTTCAAGTCGGCTAAACAA
>CAZTFJ010000332.1:0-2602 GCA_964612255.1 uncultured Rikenellaceae bacterium
TTATAACGCCAGCAGGCCATTCGGTTTGGCTGTATATTGGTTCGGGAGCAATAGTTATGCTTATTGCTTTGCTAACGGTAATATACCACTCAACCAAAGCTGCGAATACCAACCCGGCAAAGGTTCTAAAATACGAATAATACGGAACAAACTATTGGGCATCCTCAATCATACCGGGCGTGTAGTCAATCTCACGCTCGGTTTTTGCTACTATGGTTGATATCATAGCATCGCCGGTAACGTTTAGCACGGTACGAAGCATGTCGAGCGGACGATCAATGGCCAGAATAAGAGCTAAGCCCTCAACAGGCAAACCAACCGCATTAAGCACTATTATTAGCATTACAATTCCAGCACCAGGCACTCCGGCCGACCCAATAGATGCTAAAGTAGCGGTGAGCACGATTGTGAGCTGTTGACCAAGCGTTAGGTCGATGCCAAAAACCTGAGCTATAAACACTGCGGCAACAGCCTGATAAAGGCTGGTTCCATCCATATTTATGGTTACCCCAACGGGTAAAACAAAGCTAGCCACATCGTTGCTTACGCCTAGCCCCTTCTCTACCTGCTCCATAGTAACAGGTAGCGTAGCAGCACTCGAACTAGTAGAAAATGCTACCAAATGTACAGGGAACATGGTTTTGTAAAAATCGACAAACCTAATACCCGAAAAAACCCTACGGAATACAGGGTAAATAACCAACGCCCCAAACAGCAACCCACCAATTACCACAAGCGCATAAAGCCCAAGGGTGGCAAATAGATGAAGTGAATCTGAAACATTGTCGCCAGAAAAATCGACAATTAGCCCTGCCAGCAACGCCATGACCCCAATTGGGGCAAACATCATAATAAAGTCGATAACTTTAAGGATAACATCGTTTAGCCCTTGCACAAAATCTTTAACCACCTCAACCTTCGGATTTTTAACCAGCACAATGGCTAATCCAAATAGCAGGGCAAAGAATATTACCTGCAGCATATTGGTATTGTCCGACGATGCGCCAACAATGTTCTCGGGTACAATATCGACTAAAAACTGAAGTGGCCCATCCGATTTTATATTATCGACCGCTATTTTACGCCCCTCAATATCGTGTTCATATTTTTGCAGCAACTCAACGCGTTTCTCCTCAGGAAACGACTTGCCAGGCTTTACCACGTTAACAAGTACCAACCCCATTGTAATTGCAAGCACGGTAGTAACCAGATAGTACGATATGGTTTTAAAGCCAATGCGCGATAACTTGGTGATATTTGAAAGCCCCGAAACGCCTGTAACAAGCGAGGCAAAAATTAATGGCATAGCCACCAGCTTAAGCAAGTTTAGAAAGATAATGCCAAAGGGTTTAACCCAATCGTTAACAAACCAACCAATACCAAGCGAAACGGCAATTATACCCACCACAACGCCAACTAGCATTCCAATCAAAATTTTTGCCCAAAGAGGTAATCTATTCCACATAGCTAAAATGTTTTGTTGCCAAATATATCGATTTTGATGCTGAATTGGAATAAAAGTTTAGAACACCCCTACAATAAAAAAGAATTGGGCACAAAAAAAGCCGGCAAAACCGGCTTCATTATACTGCTAAATAATATTCTGCTAGCAATCGCAACCGCTGTTGCAGTCGCCATTACATCCTTGGTCATGGTTCTGATTTGGGTTGTGAACATGCCCGTGGCTCAACTCCTCGGCCGAAGCTTCGCGCACATCCTGAACCTTGCCGGTAAAGTGTAAGTCTCTTCCAGCTAATGGATGATTAAAATCCATCATTACATGGTCATCCTTAACATCGATAACCAAACCGTTTAGCTGGTTACCCTCTTGGTCAACCATTGGCAAACGCGCACCAACCTTAACCATTTCGTGATCAACCTCTCCCTCGCGTTCAAAGATGTTAATGGGAAGTTTTAGGATATATTCGCTCATCACCTGGCCATAAGCCTGATCGGCTGGGATAGAGAAATCGAATGCATCGCCCGATTTCATATCCTTAATATTATTCTCGAATGATTGGATTAGCGTGCCATTTCCGTAGATAAACTGCATTGGGTTTTCCACCTCAGCCCTATCAACAATTTCACCATCCACTTTTAGCTCGTAGCTAACTGATACAACCTTGTCTTTTGAAACGTTCATGAAACTCTATTTATTGAATTAATAATTTGCTGAGAAAACTATCTCGGCTCAAAGAAACGGCAATAAATTTAGAATACCAAAACTCGATGGCTGATAATTATCACATTTAAAGCATTATCGGCTTAGTTACAAATAATTTAACATTAGCTAACTAAAGGTTTAAACCTAGATGTGCAAGCACTGCTTTAGCACCTAATAATTTGAGCGAATAAATTATTTGCATTTTACAACAACCCCTTAGCATTATACAATACACTTTAGCTAATGGTCACATAAAATTGCCAAAATTATTCAGGTTAAGCTTTTGGTTACCAGAAAAACATATCAAACACAAAAAGAATCTGCCTACACCAGCGTTTCGGTGTAGGCAGCAATCAATTGTTGTTGTATAGCTTACGGTGCAAACTCCAGAAAATCCTACTTCTTGCTTTTATCGGCTTGACCTTCCAACTCCTTAAG
>CAZTFJ010000332.1:2628-3159 GCA_964612255.1 uncultured Rikenellaceae bacterium
TTCGCTCATTTTTGCCATACAAGTATATAGTGGTTGAGTCGGAGGCGGCTTCGCCAATTGAGCTAAAAGCCGAAAAAACACCTTGCAAGGCAACAGAAACGATTCCTTCAATATCTAGGTTTTCTACAACCCCAGAGGCTACATCTAAGCCTGTTTTGGCAGCATTAACCGACGCTTCAATAATTTCAGGAGCAACCCCTTCGGCTTCCATTTCAAGACGCATTTCCGCCTCCACCTCAGCTCTAGCTGCCTGAATTTCACGTGCTGCTTCTCTTAAACCCTCATTAATCTCCTGCATTTCAACCTCATTAAGCACACTGTCAATTTCAACAGAAGCCTCCTTCATCGCTTTACCCACCTCGAGCATAGCCTCTTTAACAATTTCATTTAAATTGATTTCTTTAAGGCTTTGGTTAATCTCATGCATCATTTGAGCCGATAACAGCGTGTCGGTTTCAGACATTGCCACCTCAATAGCTTGCTCAATTGCCTGCGCCAGCTCTGGTTGAAGTTTATCGACACTTGTTACCG
>CAZTFJ010000332.1:3237-3750 GCA_964612255.1 uncultured Rikenellaceae bacterium
AACGATGCCAGCATTAGGCCACCCGCGATTATAGTTGCGGCTATTATTCCTTCGGTAAAATTTGTTTTCATAGTAATCTCTTTTTGTAATCGTTTAATTCGTTGTAATACAGTGCCCTTACTACTAGAAAAAGCCACCGCTAAATTTGTTTGTTCTACTTGTTTTATCTGCATTGCTGCAAGGGTTTTTATATATTCCGTTTTATTACCTATTGCGTTTACAGCAATATTGTCGCACCTATTTTCACGTTCGGCTCGGATTTGAGATGAAATTATCCAAACCGCAGGATGGAAGAAAAACAACATTTCAACAATTGATTGCATTACATTTAGCAAGTAATCGTTTCGCATAATATGGGCCAGCTCATGGGCAACTATAGCCTCAAATTCGCTTGGCGTAAGCCCGGTTATAGCACTTACAGGCAGCAGTATTACAGGCTTTATTATACCCAAAGTAACTGGCACTCTAGTTAGGGGCGAAAAAAACGCCTCGACCCTTCGCTTTACGCCAAGC
>CAZTFJ010000333.1:0-3747 GCA_964612255.1 uncultured Rikenellaceae bacterium
AACACTTACTGAGAAAAACCTTACATTAAAATTAATTTTTAAACAGACCCCCAAGTTCACTAGTTATTCTGTGAAAGCTAAAAAACATCACATATCAAATATTCGAAGAAAATTTTGCTTATGTTTGAACAATCTGTCTTACAAAAGCGTTATCAAAATAAAAAATGTTACAAGAAGCACTAGCTTTACTAACTGTTGCAGGGGCTGTATTCTTTGCTGTAAGAGGGTTATACAAATCGATATTTGTAAAACCTAGTCAAGGCGGAGGTATGTGCTCTGGTTGTGCTGCAGGATCATGCCCAGCAAAATTAAGCAAAGTAAACTCTAAATAGATTTTATTGCACAAATGAAAATTGCTAAAACAATACTTACACTTTTGCTAAGCGGTTATATAATAATCGCAATGGGTGGGTTTAGCATTTTTCATCATCTTTGCACCTGTTCTGCCCAACCCTTATTAACATCATCGATATTTGTAGAAGAGAGCTGCTGCTCAAGCAGCGCATCAACCCAAACAAGTTGCCATAAGGGTAGCAAGACCAGCTGCTGCGACAACACTGAATCTGAGCCATGTAGCTGCGAAACAGAAGTGGATGTACTATCAACCGACGAAACTCCAATTGCTAAGCATGTAAAACTTAACACTAAGCATACTATTCTATTAGCCACCCTTCTATTCAACAACCTCACCCAAACCGAGGATGGCCAAGAGCAAAAACTTTTTACTGAAAATTTTTCGCCACCCACTAGCGGAAAGTCCATAGTAATTTTGAACCATAGCCTTAAAATTGCCCATCAAATTTCGTAGCACACCCACCAAAGGGTGATAACAACATTTATTAAAGTTCACAGTGGCAGTAAAAAACCATTGCTTACTTAATAACAATACTTTGCTATGAAATTTACTACTATTATACTATGCGTGCTGCTAACTAATACATTTGCAGCATACGCCCAACATATAGATGGGCACATATCGGAGCAAAATGCCGATGGGCAAACCAGAGCAATAATTGGAGCCAACGTTTACTGGCTTGGCACATCGGTTGGCACAAGTACTAACCAAACGGGTTACTTTAAAATTGAGAGACCCAAAGGAGCCAATAAGCTGGTAATAAGTTTTGTGGGTTACAAAACCGATACCCTAACGGTACCCTCATCGCAAACGCATGTAATGCATACGCTAACGAGCAGCGTTGATATTGAAGGCGTAGTGGTAGCTGGGCGAGCATCGGGGACTCACCTCGACAGGGTTAGCCCAATGCAAACCCAAATTATTACATCTACCGAACTAAAACGCGCAGCTTGCTGCAACCTGTCGGAAAGTTTTGAGACAAATGCCTCGGTAGATGTATCGTATAGCGATGCCGTTACCGGCGCTAAACAAATTCAACTGCTTGGGTTAGCAGGAACGTACAGCCAAATTCAGATAGAGAACATCCCTGCCCTTAGGGGTTTAGCCTCAACCTTTGGGCTAAACTACGTACCGGGGTCATGGATGGAATCGATTCAAGTATCAAAGGGTACGGCATCGGTTGCCAATGGCTACGAGAGCATTGCCGGGCAGATTAACGTTGAGTACAAAAAGCCCTGGCAAGATGAGGTTTTCTTTATGAATGGGTATGCCAACAGCCTTGGAATGGGAGAAGTAAATACAAATTTTAGCACCAACATTACGCCAAACATATCGACTATGGTGCTAGCCCATGCCGAAAATATGAGCTTTGAAAACGACCATAACCACGACACGTTCCTTAATCATCCGTTAATTAAGCAATACCACATACTTAACCGATGGAAATTTGATGGGAACAACTTTGAGTCGCAGGTAGGGGTTCGGCTCCTCGACGAGGAGAGGCAAGCGGGACAAATGCCCACCCTGAATTTAACAAATCCCTTTGGCATTGATATCCTTACCCGACAATACGAAGGGTTTGCCAAAGCGGGCTACATTTTTGGCAGGCCAAACACATCGCTGGGGCTAATCGCATCGGCTAGTGAGCATAAGCAACAATCTACCTTTGGATTTAATGCATACAACGGCCAGCAGCAAAGTTTTTACTCAAACCTAGTTTTTATAACCTATCTGGGTAAAACAAATCACACAGTAAAAACAGGGTTGAGCTTTGCATACGACAGCTACAACGAAGAGTTAAACGCACAACCGTTTAATCGCACAGAGATTGTGCCCGGGGCATATTTTGAATACACCTACAAATGGATGGAAAGCCTAACAATTATGGCCGGTGGCCGCATTGACCTCCACAATATGTTTGGTAACCTAGTGACCCCCCGATTGCACATTCGCTACCAACCCATAGAGCAGCTTAATATGAGAGCTAGCGTTGGCAAAGGCTACCGTACACCCAACGTACTCTCGGAAAATATGTACCTGTTGGCCAGTTCGAAAAGCCTCACCTTTTCTGAGGATATTGGCATGGAAGAAGCGTGGAACTTTGGCATAAATATCACACAAAAATACTTGCTTTGGTTTAGGGAGCTAACCATTAATACCGATTTTTACCGCACTACGTTTAACAACCAGCTTATTGTTGATATGGAGCAAGACCCCAACACTGTTTATTTTTACAACCTCAACGGCAAATCGTACTCCAACAGCCTACAATCCGAAATAAGCTATTCACCCTTTCCTAGAGTTGATTTTTCGGTTGCATACCGATGGAATGATGTACGAACAACCATAAACGGCAATTTACTTGAAAAGCCTTTGGTAAGCCGCTCTAAAGGTTTTTTAACCACGAGTTACCGTACCGAGAGCAACTGGCAATTCGACTACACGGTGCATTTAAACGGGGGAGGTAGGCTACCCAACACAAGCTATCTTCCAGAAGAGTTTAGGCAGGGCGACGAGTTCCCCTCGTTTATCACCATGAACGCGCAAATATCAAAAACCTTTAAGCGATGGGATGCATATATTGGGATTGAGAATCTTACCAACTACACCCAGCAAAACCCTATAATTGCGGCAGAAAATCCCTACGGGCCATACTTTGATGCATCGATGGTGTGGGGACCTCTGTCGGGACGAAAGGTATACCTAGGATTTAGGTACGCAATAAACAGGCAAAAAGATTTGCATTAGGCAAACAATACACATTAAACAAATGTTTTACACAAAAACTTAAATTAACTATGGATACATTAAAACTTAGCATTCCCAACATGAAATGTATGGGCTGCGTAACCACCATCGAGCATCATCTCGACAAAGTAGGTGGCGTAAAAAAAGTAAAAACCAATTTGCCAAACCGAACAGTTGAACTTGATTACCCTGGCGACATATCAACAAAAACTTTGATATTGAACACGCTAAAAGGTATTGGGTATCCGGCGGAAGTGATTGGTTGATTGGTTGATTGGCTGACCTGCCTGAATGGCGTCAGAGCAGGCAGGTTGGTTGATTGGAATAAACAACAAAAACTTTTTCGATTCACTAACCAAAAAACAAATAAATTATGAAAACACTAACATCAATTGTTATGACCCTGCTATTTTTAGCAGCACTAGCACCAGAAGTAAAATCGCAAGAACCAACTAATGAAAAAACGGTTAACATTGAAGCCAACCTTACCTGCGAAGGATGCAAGAAAACCATTGAAACCGGACTGGGCAAGGCAAAAGGGGTAAAAGAAGTGAAAGCCGACCCCGAAACCAAAATGGTAACCGTAACCTACGATGAAAGCAAAACATCGGAAGAGAAACTGGTAAAATCGATAGAGCGCATGG
>CAZTFJ010000334.1:0-872 GCA_964612255.1 uncultured Rikenellaceae bacterium
GCCACTAAAAGGTGTTGCCATAAACAATCTAAAGACCCGGTATCATTGTTTGTATGATAGTTTTTATAATGTTCGAACCAATCAGCATTATCAAATATTGCAGCATCAAATTTTATAGGCGCGGAGATTTTATTGCCTTTTGGTAGATCGTAGCAAAACCCAATTAGCCATCACATTCTTCTACACTTTATTAGTCCTAACCTTTCTAACCTAGCACTTTTCTTATCTTTGTAAATAAATATTGATTATTTATGCGATTGCTTTTGCTGATTTTTGTTGCTTGCACACTGCTGCTTGGTTGTAATAATACAAACCACCAAACAGCCCAAAGCCAAATTTTTCGTTACAACGAGAGCAAGGGCATTACTACGCTCGACCCAGCATTTGCTCGTAGTTTGCCGCTTATATGGCCTGTTCATCAGCTTTACAACGGGCTGGTTCAGCTGTCCGACTCGCTTACCATACAACCAAGTATTGCCAAGGCGTGGCAAATTTCGCCCGATGGGCTTACCTATACCTTTAGCTTGCGAACCGATGTGTACTTTCACAACTCGCCAGCATTTCCGCAGGGTATTGGTCGCAAAGTGGTTGCCAGCGATTTTGTTTACAGCTTTAGCCGCATTGTAAATCCACAGGTGGCATCGCCCGGTGCTTGGGTTTTTTCGGTGCTAAACAATAACCATCCCAATGCTGTGAATGGTGTTAGGGCTGTAAACGATTCCACCTTATCGCTTCACCTTACTAAACCTTTCCCTGCCTTTTTAGGCCTGCTCTCGATGCCATATGCTTATGTTGTACCGCACGAGGCGGTTGAGTATTATGGCAAGGATTTTAGAAGTAACCCCGTGGGTACTGGTCCGTTCTGCTTTAAG
>CAZTFJ010000334.1:882-3746 GCA_964612255.1 uncultured Rikenellaceae bacterium
ACTGGAAAGAGAGCGAGAAGTTGGTTTTTGTTCGCAATCCCAATTATTTTGAGGTTGATGCTAATGGCAATAAATTACCCTATTTAGATGCAGTAAATATTTCGTTTATAACCGATAAGCAGTCGGAGTTGCTAGAGTTTTTGCTTGGCAATATCGATTACCTTTCGGGAATTCATTCCACATCAAAAGATGAGTTGCTTACACGAACTGGTAAACTGAATCCAAAGTATGTTGGGCGAGTGAATATGCTTACGGGGCCATATCTTAATACCGAGTACCTTGGAATTTTAGCCGATTCAACCCTTGATGTTGCCAAAAATCATCCTTTGCAAAAGGTTGAGGTGCGCAAGGCAATAGCCTATGGATTTGACCGCGAAAGGATGATAACTTATCTGCGTAGCAATATGGGGTATCCGGCTCACAATGGATTTGTACCATTTGGTATGCCCGGCTTTGCTAACAAGGTAAAGGGATTTAGCTACAACCCAGAGCTTGCTCGCCAGCATTTGGCTAATGCTGGCTATCCTAATGGCAATGGGCTGGAGTCAATAACGCTTTGCACTACAAGCGATTATGTAGATATTGCCGAGTTTATTCAGCATCAGCTATCCGAAATAGGCATTGTGCTTAATGTGGAGGTGTTTCCTGGGGCTGCTTTTCGCGATATGATGGCCAACTCAAAGCTAATGCTCTTTAGGGGTAGCTGGGTAGCCGATTATGCCGATCCCGAGAACTATCTCTCGCTATTTTTATCGGATAATTTTAGCCCACAAGGGCCTAACTATACACACTTTGGTAATGCTCAGTTCGATAGGCTTTACCGTCAGGCGTTATCGGTTTCGGTGGATAGCTTACGATACAATATATATAATAGAATGGATTCGATAGTAATATCGCATGTGCCAGTTATTCCTCTATTTTACGATAAGGTGATACGATTTGTAAATCCGCAGGTTGAGAACATGACAACCAACCCCATGAACCTACTCGATTTGAAAAGGGTAACTAAAAAATCAGCCCAATGATACTAATAGCCGATAGCGGATCTTCCAAAACGCACTGGAGGGCATTGCTCACCAATGGCGATGAGATATGTTTTGAAAGCAATGCGCTAAATCCGTATCATACTAAACCCGATGTGTTTACAAAAACCGTTCGGGGCGGATTGCCTAAGCGTTTGGTTGCTTCGGGGGTTACTCGCGTATTTTTTTATGGTGCGGGTTGTGCATATTTATCGATGCAAAACGCTGTGAAAACTAATTTGGCTAGCGTTTTTTGCAATGCCGATATTAAGGTGGCAAGCGATTTAATGGGCGCAGCCCATGCACTATTTGGAAACTCGCAGGGTTTGGCCATAATTTTAGGAACAGGCGCCAATGTAGCATATTATAATGGAGTTGATATTGTTAGAGAAACCCCATCGTTGGGCTATGTGCTTGGCGACGAGGGGAGCGGTGCCCACTTAGGGCGGGAGTTTGTTCGGAGGTTCATGTATAAAGAGTTCCCTGAAGATTTAATGCAGGCAATTGGCAACGAGTGCGATATGAGTATTGATACGGTGTTGCAAAATGTTTATAGCTCAAACAAACCCGCTGCATACCTTGCCAGCCTTACCCGCACCATTGCCAAGTTAATTTCACACAAGCCAATCCGCGATTTGGTTGAGGACTCTTTCCGCCAGCTGGCAAGTAAGCATTTGCTTAAGTACCCTAATGTAAATGTTTTGCCCATTGGGGTAGTGGGCTCGGTGGGTTGCGTTTTTAAACAGCAGCTAAGCAATGTGCTTGCAGAGTATGGCCTTTCTATTGCCACTACCCTGCAGTATCCAATTGATGCTTTGGTTGGCTACCATAAGGGCAAGCTATAGCGAACCTAAATCGATATTGCTTTTTGCCGTTAAATTTTCAATAAGCAAAGTGCACTCTTTGGCTCTTTCCGTTTCGCCTAGCGATAGCAATACCCGGGATAAGCTGCTTAGCAATTTAACTTCGTACAAAGTGTAGCCAGCAAAATTGCTTATTTCTAACGATTTTTTAAAGTATGGGTAGGCTTTATCAATTTGTCCGTGCGAAAGAAAGTGGCTTGCTAGCCATGAATACCCCAGTATTGCTGTTTGATTCCTTACCCACACCGGACTGTCATCAACATATTGCTGTATGATGTTGAGGTTGGATTTATTCGTTTCTTTTCGACTAAGCCAAATGGCCAGCTCTTTATGAATAAAAAGAGCCTTTTCATACTGAGTTAAAATATGGTTGTTGGCATTCTCAAGCAAAGGTTCAATTCTGCTAATTATTAGTTCGTATTGTTTGGTGCAAATAAGACCAACTGCAAGTGCTATTTCAAAGTTGTAAAAATCAATGCTTTCCCATTGCCCCTTATTGGCTTGGGTGTACTTGTTAATGCTTTCAGTAATGCTCTTGTACGAATTGTTGTTGTTTACCAGCAAAGCAATAAGCTTGCATGAAAACCAAAGCCCCGAAATAAGGGGCGAAACATTTTGAGGTGGTATATCTTCGGGATACTCGTTGTTGAACTGGTTAACCCAGTTAAAGTCGAGTGAGTATGCGTTTGAAGTATAGAGTAAGGTTTTGCCAATAAAAATATCTCTCTCGGAGTTTGAGTTCTGAATGTAGTTGAAATATAGCAACTTGGAACTTTTGGCAATGGAGTTTAAATCGATAAACTTTTCGATAAGGAATTTGCGCGCCCTAGGATTATTTGCATAGTGCGGAATGAGTTCTCTGCGCATTAAATCGTACTTAGCCAAGGCCAATTGGATATTTGGCTGAACAAAAACACTATTGAGGGTTGACTCTTGTAATTCGAAAAAGGGTTTAAGCGCCTGCATGTTTTTTTGCTTG
>CAZTFJ010000335.1:0-3745 GCA_964612255.1 uncultured Rikenellaceae bacterium
GGAACTCCTCGGCCAGATCCATATTATCTTCAATATCATAAAATGCCATTTCGGGTTCAATCATCCAGAACTCGGCCAGGTGACGAGGCGTGTTTGAGTTTTCGGCTCGGAAAGTGGGGCCAAAGGTGTAAATTTCCGATAGGGCTAGCGCTCCCAGCTCGCCCTCGAGCTGCCCCGATACGGTAAGGTTTGTTTCGCGGCCAAAGAAATCTTCGGAGTAGTTAATTTTTCCATCCTCGTGGCGGGGTGGATTATCCATATCAAGAGTTGTTACTCTGAACATTGCGCCTGCGCCTTCGGCATCGGAAGCTGTAATTATGGGGGTGTGCAGGTAGTAAAAACCTTTGTCGTTGTAAAACTTGTGAATGGCGTAGGCCATGGCGTGACGTATGCGAAGTACCGCGCCAAAAGTATTTGTGCGAGGGCGTAGGTGTGCAATTTCTCTGAGGAACTCGAGGCTATGACCCTTTTTCTGCAATGGATAGCTCGCAGAATCTGCCTTACCATAAATATCTATACTTTTAGCCTGTATCTCAACGGGTTGTTCGGTGCCTGGCGATTCCACCAGCTGACCAATTACCTTAATGCAGGCACCGGTGCTCACATCTTTTAAAAAATCGTCGCCAAAAGCTGCCACGTCGGCAACTACTTGTATGTTATGAATGGTAGATCCATCGTTAAGCGCAATGAAGGCCACGTTTTTATTACCTCTGCGGGTCCGAACCCATCCTTTTGCAGTTACCTCAGCGCCAACAACGCCTGCTTTTAGCAAATCAACAATTTTTGTACGCGATTTTAGTGTCATGTGAAAGCCTATTATCAATTATAAATATTGCCAAGCATACTGTTGCAAGGCAGTTTACAAAAGTAAGTATTTTTTTGTTAAACCAAGCCGTTATCAGGGTATTGAAAATGCTGTGGGTATGGTTTTTGATAGGTTACGAGCCGTAGTAGTTCGATAGTCTTTTGCGAAACACCTTGTCGTTGGCCTCGTTAATGGCGTTTATAAGGGTTTCAATCATTTGGTATCGGTCTCCGTATTCCTGCGAAGATAGGCTGTTTTGATCCTGAAAAACCACATAGTCAATTTTGTACCCCGATTTATCTAGGGTCATAGCCACAGCAGCCTGATAATCATCAAAAATAATTACCGAAGGCAGGTTACTCATGCTGTATAGCAGCACCGATGAGGCAACTCTTTTTTGGATGTATTGAATTTGATTTACACCAAGATATTTTGCACCTAACAATAGTCTGATAAGATCGATTTGCGCTACGCTCATTTTTTTACCTTCGGCTACTAGCTGTTCGTACTCTTTCTGGTTGGTGTTAACGAAGGTTTCTAAAAATTTTTCAGGAATCCCTTCCAAATCTTTTAAGTCATCTTCGCGCTTGCGGAGCTTGTACTCTTTTTGCGCCAACTTTTGGTTGTATGGGGCGTAATGCTGCCATTTGCGTGTGCGCTTGTAGCTTTGGGTCATTGGTTTTGGTTTCCAGCGCGTTTCGGGACGGCGCATGATGGGATCGTTGAGCTTAACGTGCCCCGATTCGAGGGCATAAACCAGACAGTTTACAAAGTGTACGTATCCACCGCCCAGGGTTCCATGGAGTGCCGACCATAGCGTGGTTGGAGACGAACTGCTACTAGTTGAGTCGGTTGCAAGAACCTTGTCGTCTTCAAGCTTGCGGTTTTTTATGTGATTTATAAATTCTTCGTCGAGGCTAACGGGGTAGTAAGTTGCCGATTCGGTTTTTGGGTTGAGCGATAGCTCCCCGGTATGGTGGAGCGCTCTTACATCCATCACGTAGTTGCTGTCGTTAGACAGCTTGATGTGTAGATTGTAATCTTGTCCCCAGCGCATCTCGCTAATTGATGGCATTTTAGGCTGTGCTATAAGAATTATTGGAGCAAGTAGCGATGCCAAAAATATTGATAACCTTTTCGTTGTCATTATATACGGTGGGTTAGTTTGTATGCCTAAAGATACTAAAAAATAGCCGATAGCATTCAGTTCACATAGCCAAAAGTTCTACGATTGCTTGTAGTTTACTGATATGTAGGAAGAAAAGTTTACCACTACTCTTCAATTAGCATTAAGTTATACATATTGATGATGGTTAATTAGTTAAAATCAAGACATATAGCTAGATATACCTTTATTCGCATTTGCAAAGATTGGATTTGTTGGAATGTGATGATGTGTTGTTTGTAGTGAATTAACATCGTTGTTTTTACTAGAAGTTTGGTATTTAATTCAGAGAGTGATTTAGGGTTAATGACGGAAGACGGAAGTAGGAAGACAGAAGATGGAAGACAGGAGACGGAAGATGGAAGGCAAGCTAGTTATACGTTGTGTGTGGTTTCGGTTTGAATAGGTATAGACACTTGTACCTTTGTGCCTTCAAGTGGTTCAGAATAAAGTTCAATGTTTCCGCCCAGCAAATTAGCATATTCTTTTGCAATAGTTAGTCCTAGCCCGGTACCTCCGTAATTACGTTGTATGTTTTCATCGGCTTGAACGAAGCGCTCGAAAACCTTTTGTTGCATTTGGGATATAATGCCTATACCTGTGTCGGAAACATATATATTTAGACTATTGCTAGTGATTTTGCATCCAACAATAATTTTCCCTTGCTGAGTAAATTTTAGGGCATTGCTAGTAAGGTTCCATAGTATCTGTTTGATTTTTGCCTCATCGGTTTTAATGGTTTTTCCCCTCACGGTTTTGTCGAGTTCTAGAAAAAAATCGATGTTTTTGGTCTTTGCCTGCTGCTTAAATTTGTCATAAACCTCTTGAGCAATTAAATCTACCCGAACATCCTGAATTGAAATGGATTCTTGTCCGGTTTCAATATTCGATATGCAAAGAATGTCGTTAACAATAGATAGCAACTGGTTGCTGCTGTTGACAACAATGCTTGCGTAATGTTTGCGTTTATCTGGAGTGAGTTCATCCTTGTTGAGGAGGGTAGAAAATCCGCAAATAGAGTTCATGGGTGTTCTAATTTCATGCGATATATTTTGCAGAAATGCTGTTTTAAGCATATCGCTTTCTTTAGCTTGCTTAAGCGCTTTCCTAAGCCTAACAATGTACCAACGGAGAATTAAAAAGAATAGAATAGCAGTTACTATAACATAAAACCAGCCCTTAAGGGTTTGTAGGCGAATTAATGTTTCGGGGTCGGTTGATAATAACAAAATCATCTTATCGGAAAAGAGAATCCAAAGCCCACCAATTATTAGGTAAGCAAGAACAACCTTGTGTTCGAACCGGACTATTTTCCTCATAATTTAATTATTTCGAGTAACTAAATTATGAAATTTTTAATGCTTAGCCACATTAAAACTTGAGACAAATTACACTTTTTTACAAAAAGGTTGTTTTGCTTGCTGAACACGTTAAAAACACTGTTGTGTTTTTTTATTTGCTGAGCTACTAAAAAAGACTTATTTTTGCGCTCTGAAATAATGGCCCCATAGTTCAATGGATAGAATAGCGGTTTCCTAAACCGTAGATCCAAGTTCGATTCTTGGTGGGGCTACAGAAAAAACCTGCAATCAGCTAGATTGCAGGTTTTTTCATTTTTTAAGAGATCGTTTTAGGGACGGTTTTTGTGAAAATTGCAAATACTTTACCTGTGTAGATGGGTTAAAATAGATTTATATAAAGAGTGTTTGTTATATGGCTTTCCTATATACAATCTTCTTCCCCGGTGTATCATAAATCTCCATTATTGCACCCTC
>CAZTFJ010000336.1:0-3722 GCA_964612255.1 uncultured Rikenellaceae bacterium
ATCGCTTTTAGCTTTTTTATCAACTTTCACCCCATGCTTCTCGTTGGCGCAGTAAACAAGATGACCATTGGGTTCAAGGGTATCAACAAAAATCTCAAACTGCTTGTGGTATTGCTCAAAGGTGGGAAAAACGTTAATATGATCCCATGCAATGCCAGAAATTAATGCAATATGCGGTTTGTACAGATGGAATTTTGGTCGGGGGTCGATGGGTGAGGTAAGATACTCGTCGCCCTCAAAAACGGCAAGGTTTGCACTATCCGACAGGCTAACCATGGTATCGAACCCCTCAACCTGAGCGCCAACCATATAGTCGAAACTTTGACCAGCCTCGCGCAGCACGTGCATTATCATTGATGTGATTGTGGTTTTTCCGTGACTACCGCCAATAACCACACGGGTTTTGCCTTTGGTTTGCTCGTACAGGTACTCGGGGTACGAATATATTTTTATACCTAATTCTTTGGCACGTAGCAACTCGGGATTGTCGGCCCGGGCGTGCATCCCCACCACAATAGCGTCTATTTCTTCTGATATTTTCTCGGGGAACCATCCTATGTCGCTGGGCAATAGATTGTGTTCCGCCAAGCGGCCACGGGAAGGTTCAAAAATCTCATCATCGGAGCCAGATATGCTGTACCCCTTATACTTTAGTGCAATGGCAAGATTATGCATTGCGCTACCCCCTATGGCAATGAAATGAATTCTCATAGCTTGTATTTGACGCAAAGTTAGGGAAAAATTAATGTTGCAAGCCAATAAAAAGACGATATGCTAGTGTAAAGAATTGCTCTTCTTTTTAAATGCTTTTTAGCCAAAGGGTAAAAACTGTTTCGCCTGCAATAGACTTGCTCAAGGTTAATGCCCCTCCCTGCACATTGGCCAATTGTCGCGACAGGCTAAGCCCAATGCCCGTACCGTTTTTTCGGGTTGTGAAAAATGGTACAAAAATTTTGCTGTGTAACTCTGGTGGGATACCAACTCCGTTATCCTTTATTTCAATAAATATGGTATTACTGTTATCTTTCCATGCCGACATTTGAACTTTTGGAGCGGAGCTTGACTGTACAGCTTTTATTGCATTTTTCACTAAGTTTATGATTATCTGTTGTAACATACCCTTGTCGGCACAAGCGGTTATACTACTGTCCGAAACAATGGTGGTTAATTCAACGCAACTATCCTTTAGCTCATCCTTAAGCAAAACGCCAATACTCTCAAAAACGCTCCTGATATTAACTTCGGCAAATTTGGGTTGAGGAATTAGCGTAAGGTTTCGGAATCGAGTTACAAAATCTACCATTCCCTTGCTCCGTTCCTCTACTATCCTTAACCCCTGATTTAGGTCGTCAATTACATCTGGGGTAAAAGTAGCTTGCCCATTGGGCAGGTTGCTGTTCTCACTCAGCAAATCGAGCAGTGTTGAAATGGTTGAGCTAATTGGCCCGGCCGAGTTCATAAGTTCATGGGTAAGCACACGGATTAATTTTTGCCAACCCTCCATCTCACTCTCGTCCATCTCATGCTTTATATTCTGCAACGAAACAATTTTAACCTCTCCGCTATTACACCTAATATGCGATGCTCTTAGGGATAGCGCCATTTGTGCTCCCGAATTGAAAAGGCTATATACTTCGTGTCCATGGGGCTCAATTGTTTTTATCGTATTTGCAAGGCCTTGGTCAACACTCTGGATACTAGCCAATGACTTTAGGCTGCTAATCCCAAGAAGTTTTTTGGCGCTAGAGTTGGCCAAGGTAATAGCCCCACTATCATCAACTACTATTATCCCAATATTGACATGCTCAACCAGAGTTGCCAGATACTGACTTTGATGCTGGTTTTCGAGCTTAATGGCCTGAATGCTATCAAAAATTTCGTCGAACTTTTGGTACATATTGGAATATCCCTTGGTATGCAATCGGTTCGCAAATCTTGAGGATGAATCGAAACTCTTAAGGGTGTCAAAAAAAAGTTCAAGTTCTCGTGCTATAGCATTCTGGCTTCGCCCCAACAGATAAACCTGTACAATAAGCACAACCAAAAGGTTGGTCAGAATGAGCCAGTCGGGATGAACAACTGCGAAGTAAGCCACAACCATACAATTGATGGTAATGCCGGCAATCCTTACCCAAATGTTTATGTGATGTTTTTTTAGGAGCATATTAATAATGCTGGATGTTTAAAATACTTTTTGGCTGTGCCCATTAATGATATTTGATAAAACAAATGCTAAAGTAACGCATTTTAGCAATGCAGAATTTGGCTTGCTTTTCATATTTGGGTAGAGCTAAATTCCGTATTCTCTTATTTTTCTGTAAAGGGTTTGCCTCCCAATACCCAGCTCCTTAGCCACAGCCGAAAGGTTGCCCTTATTTCTTTTAATTGAGTTTGCAATTAGTATGGCTTCGGCCTCGTTAAGGCTCATGGGTTTGTTGTTTAGACTAGTGCTTTCCATTGATGATTTGATTAACAAATCGTTTGGCGAAATCCGTTCCCCTTCACACATAATCACGGCACGCTCTACTGCATGGCTAAGCTCCCTAACATTACCGGGCCAATTGTAAGACAATATCCTTTCGCAAACGCTAGGGCTAAACGACAATTTGGTTTTGCCATACTTCTCGCCAAATTTCAAAAGGTAGTAGTTGGCTATTTCAATAATATCATCACCTCTTAACCTAAGGGGAGGAAGTTCTACCTGAATTGTGTTTATCCTATATAAAAGGTCCTCGCGAAAATGGCCGCTTGTTACCATTTCGTTTATATTTCTATTGGTTGCACAGATTAGTCGAACATCTATAGGTTTGGCCTTAGTATCACCAACGGGTGTAAACTGGCGGTTTTGAAGAACAGTGAGCAGTTTGGCCTGCATGGGTTGAGAAAGATTTCCAATCTCATCGAGAAAAAGGGTGCCCCCATTGGCAAGTGCAAGCCTACCCGTTTTATCGTCCTTTGCGTCGGTAAATGCCCCTTTTTTATGGCCAAAAAGTTCGCTTTCGAAAAGGGTTTCGGTAATTGTACCCATATCGATGGTAAGAAAAATGCCATTGGCACGAGCCGAAAGCCGATGAATTTCTCTTGCTACCAGCTCTTTTCCGGTGCCATTCTCACCAAGAATAAGAACATTTGCATCGGTTGGAGCCACCTTGGCGACAACCTGAAACACCTCCTGCATTGGCGCCGACTGACCTATTATTGCCTGTGAGTATTTATTGATGCTTTGCTTTAAATCTTGCTGTTCGCTTCGGAGGTGACTCACCTCTCGCCTTGAACGGCTTAACTCCATTGCGCTATTGAGTGTTGCTAACAGTTTCTGGTTATCCCAAGGTTTTAAGATAAAATCGGATGCACCCTCTTTCAATGCTTCTACAGCTAGCTCAACATCGCCATATGCAGTAATCATAACAACAACCTGATTCGGGTTAAGCTTCTTTATCTCCGTTAGCCAGTGTAAACCCTCCTGCCCAGTATTTTCTGTCGACTCGAAATTCATATCCAGAATTACCACATCAATATGGTGCTTGCTTAGAATTGCTTGAATATCGCTGGGACTTTTGGTGGAAAATATTTTAGACACCTTACGCTTAAGGAACAGGGTTAAGGAATCAATTACACTTGGATTGTCATCAACAATTAGGATGTTACCTTGAGTTGCCATATGATTTTCTGTATCGTTGGGTATCAAAATTATTGTTTATTGCTGAAGATACAAAACAGTT
>CAZTFJ010000337.1:0-3722 GCA_964612255.1 uncultured Rikenellaceae bacterium
TACGCCTTGGGCTGTGTTTGGGTTACACCACATTTGAACATTGGCATTTCCTTCATCATCAATTGCTCCATCGCCGGTTGCACCTGTAAAGTTTTCTCCGCCTGCTGCCACCATTATGGTTTGTTCCCAAACATTTCCGCTCATTTCCATAGCCCCATAATACGACGAACCGCTTTCTAGCCTGCTAGTGTTCTCTTTGGCAGCAAATCCGTTTCTTAAAACTCCACGTAAACCCCAGCCTTGGCTTGCAATGAATGTTCCGTGGTTTGCCAACCCACCTCCAGACACAGGCACATCGCTAACCGATTCAAAAACTGTACCATCATCAGTTGGGTTATTGGCATTGCTAATTGTAGCCGTTCCCCATACAAACTCTCCAGGTACAGGTGTGGTGTTTTTTCCCCGGCATATCTTCTCAAATTCAAGTTCGGTAATGGGGCGTAATGCTGCCCAGTCGAGATAAGCGCTTAAATCGGCCCAGTTTAAAAAGTTGGCGGCTCTGTGCAGCCCGTCCTCTGGGTCGTTGTATGAGCTATTTCTGTTATAGTTGATAGCATATTTAGCCGGTTTGCTTGGTGAAACGCCAGAATCTTTCACAACAATGCCATTGCGGTAAAGACTGTCGGGCTGGTAAGGGTTTATCATAACCAAAGTACCTGTGGGCGACGATGGGGGCAGCTCAGTTCTGTTTTGCTGCTGATTATAGGTTAGGGTATTTAAAAAATCGACATATTGAAGTTGCGAAAGCTCGTACTTCATAACATAAAATGGTTTTGTTCCCTTGGGATAATCCATAGGAAGAGTTTGAGGCAGCTCTGTTGGCTCAAATTGGGTGTTGGGGTTATGAATATTTACAGTTGATAGGTCAAGCTCATCCTCCGATTCAATAAGTATTGGGTTTCCATTTTTGCTTGATAAGGATGAGATTGATGCGCCATCGCCTATGTAAAACGAACCTTGGGGGATGTTTACCATTTCAATTCCAAAAATTTTAATCTGCCTAAAATCTGTAAGGTTTTCAAGAGTTGAAATAGTAACCTGAGTGTTAGTAATATTGGTATTGCCAAAAGTTTGAAGATACAGAAAAAGGCCTTTGCCATCGGAGGTAGTTTCTAGGCCTAATGGCGATGAGGCTTGATGTGTAGTTTCATTTTGATTAATATCGATATGTATCCAGCTACCAGATGCAGTTTGTCCTTTCACAAAAACCCAAACGGCATCGTAATTTCCGTTGTTGTTAGTATAGTTCCAGGCGTTTTCCCAGCTAATACTAAAGGTAATGTTATTGGAATTAATACTACCGTTTGCTAGCTGTAGGTTGTTTGCTGTAGATGTTTTTATCAAACAGCAAACAATAATCAAAGGAATTATTGAGGTTTTTCCTACTCTTGAGTGTTTAAACGATAGCATTTTAGTTAATTTGTTTTTTTAGATATTAAACCTACCCATTATGCTGGTACGGGGCATATTGGGTAGGTTTTGCTTGTTGCTACTCCATAAATTTGTATACAAGATCATCCATACAAAAGTAGGCAGGGGTATTCATTCCATAATCGCCATTATCGGTTGATGATAAGGTGAATACCAACTTATTAATACCCTCAAATTTGTCGAGATTAACTTTTGTCCAATCTTCAATAATGTTGGTTTCAGAGTTTCTGTAATCGGCCAGGTAGTAGTCGAATGTGGCTACTTGTTCGGCATCGTTATAACCAGTAATGGTTAACTTAAACCAGTCGCCATCTTCAAACTTTTTGGCATAGCCGTCGCCATTAAGCATAGAGAGGTATGGGTAGGTTGAGTTGGTAAATTTAGCACTAACCATATTTACCTTCGACGAAAATGTAATGCTTGCGACTTCGCCAGTAACAAACGATACTGCATAGGTATTGTTGGCATCGGCACCCGATCCAATGTAAGCGCTGTACTGATTTGCCCAGCCTGGTGTTTCAATATCGGTTACATTGCTAAATGCGAAACCCGACCACGAACCCCAGTCGGCATTGTAGCTGTTGTTAAAAGTAGCCTTCTCGATGGTCATACCGCCAGAACCATCGGAGCCATTCCAGTACGATTCCGATTCTAACTCAACCGATTGAAAATCGATGGTTTCGGTTGTGAATTTATCATCGGTACATGATGACATAAATGATAAGCCTAGCGCCATTAGCGCCAGCGTTGAGAATTTTGTAAAACACTTCATGTGGTTAAAGATTTAAATGGTTACACATTAAAACCTTCGAACCGTAAAATCTGGGGATTGTGAAATTCTTTTGAAGATTGGTACCAAAATCTTCAGCTTTTATTCCCGAAAGCTTACAGTTGAGGCTTGTTTGCTGGCAGGTCTTCTGGCTTACTCCCCGCTAGGTCGGCCTTCCCATCTCGTTATTTGTAACAAGACAGTGGCAAGGTTGCCTAGCAGTTTTTTTGGAGATTACAGCAGCGGGTACTGCTCCCGATTTGCACGGGATTCCCTTAACCGCAAACGTTGCAAATTTATATAAATTTATTGGTTGCAATACCATACTGCATCTTTTTTTATGGTTTTAATTAGGAAATGCAGTGCTTTTTCTATTGCTGATTGTAAATTGGTTATACATTTATATCTATATATATGTAGGATAAGAAATGGTATATATGGTTTGCTTAATAAGTAAAAAGTAAAGCGAGCAGAATTAAACCCTTTTGGTAAAAAGTTGTTACCTTTGGTAAAAGCACTTAATTTCTCACAATATAAATTCGTTAAAATTATGAAATCGGACATTGAAATTGCTAAGGAAGCCACTATGCAGCCTATTGCAGAGATAGCGGCAAAAATTGGAATTGATAAAGATGATTTGGTTCCCTATGGCAAGTATAAAGCCAAGTTGCCCCTTAAACTCATTGATGAGAACAAGCTGCAGCAGAATAATCTAGTTTTGGTATCGGCTATTTCTCCAACCCCTGCCGGTGAGGGAAAAACAACAGTGTCCATTGGTTTATCGCAGGCTCTAAATCGTATTGGGAAAAAAACTACCGTTGTTCTTCGTGAGCCATCGCTTGGTCCAGTTTTCGGTATTAAGGGTGGTGCAACTGGTGGTGGGTACTCGCAATTGCTCCCAATGGAGGATATTAACCTACATTTTACTGGCGATTTTGCTGCTGTTGAGAAGGCGCACAATTTGCTTGCTGCCATTATCGATAATAATATCCAAAGTAAAACCCGTTCGCTCAATATCGATCCACGTACCGTTCATTGGAAGCGTGTTATGGATATGAACGACCGTTCGCTAAGACATATTATTGTTGGTTTGGGTGGAACAACATCAGGTATCCCCCGCGAAACAGGATTCGATATTACTGCAGCCTCTGAAGTGATGGCAATTCTGTGCTTGGCCGAAAATTTAGAAGATTTGAAACAAAGGCTTGGTAGTATTTTCGTTGGTTTCACTTTTGATAAAAAACCAATTTATGCCCGCGACCTAAAGGCCGAAGGAGCAATGGCTGCCTTGCTAAAAGATGCCATGCTGCCAAATCTTGTTCAAACAATAGAGAATACCCCTGCCATTATTCATGGTGGCCCGTTTGCAAATATTGCTCAAGGTACAAACACAGTAGTGGCAACCAAAATGGGATTAACTCTTAGCGATTATGTGGTAACAGAGGCTGGTTTTGGTTTCGATTTGGGGCCTTCCGCTTGGCTTCGGGATCGGTGACGCCTTGGAGCGCCCGGAAGAACCGCT
>CAZTFJ010000338.1:0-3711 GCA_964612255.1 uncultured Rikenellaceae bacterium
ACCCTAATTAAAGAGGCTGCATCGCTGGGAGTTAGGCTAATAATTACAACCGACCACGGTACCATTAGGGTTAAAAATCCGGTAAAAGTTGTTGGCGATAAGGCTACATCAACCAACTTACGCTATAAGCTAGGAAAAAACTTAAATTACAACCCTAAGCAAGTTTTCGAGGTACGAAAGCCCGAGGATGCTCACCTGCCAAAAGCCAATGTGAGCTCATCGTACATCTTTGCCCTTGGGAACGATTTTTTGGCCTATCCCAATAACTACAACTACTACGTTAACTACTACCGCGATACTTTTCAGCATGGGGGCATTTCTATTGAGGAGATGCTTATTCCCTATGTTGAGCTAAAGCCAGTGTAATTGCTATGGATACTATTATTGTGAATGGCCTTGACGAGCTTGATAACGCAGCCCACAAAATATTAGAGGCCGTAAAACCCAACCGAATAGTTTGCTTATATGGTGCAATGGGGGCAGGTAAAACAACTCTTATAAAATCGATTTGCAAGGCCTTGGGCGTAACCGATACTGTGGTTAGTCCCACTTTTGCCCTTATTAACGAGTATAGTACTGCCGATGGCGAAGCTGTATACCATTTTGATTTTTACAGGATAAACAAGCTCGAGGAGGTTTACGATTTTGGCTACGAGGAGTATTTCTATGCTAACCAAGGGATTTGCTTAATTGAATGGCCCGAACTGGTTGAGGATATCCTTCCCACATCAGGTGTTGTTAGGCTTAATATTTTTGCTTTAGATAATGGGCAACGAGAGATAAGTGTTGTGTGATAGTTGTATTGCCTTTTGGGTTTGCCATTTTTTTACTCAGAGATTTTTGGTTGCATTTGAGTGTTACTTGCATTTGGGGGAGACTATTTAATTGATTCGTTGGGGTTATTCGCAAAAATAGTAAGGTGATTATAGTCGATATTCCCTTCTCGTTTAATATCCAATATCCAACATCCTAATTAACAAAAAACACATAAATGCTATTGCATATATCAAAAAATATTTTATATTTGCTTAAACGAAAAAGCAATGGAGCAGTTAAGGTTAAAATCGAATTATTTAGTTAGTAGCGTTTCAACATCGTATGTGCGAACGTTAACCCCCGAAGTAGATTGGGATAAGCCCCTGGTTGGAATAATTGGGCCAAGAGGTGTGGGAAAAACAACGCTTCTGCTACAGCAAATAAAATTACGGTACGGGTTCGATCCACAATCGTTATACATTAATCTTGATGATATATATTTGGCTGGTATGTCATTGCACGATTTCGCTGGCGAGTTCAGTAGTCGTGGGGGTAAGCACCTATTTATTGATGAGATACAAAAACATCCACAGTGGTCGCTCGAACTAAAAAATATATACGAAACCCTACCCCATATCAAAATTACGTTTGCAGGTTCATCTACCATCGAAATGGTAAAGCATTACGCAAACTTAAGCAAACGCGCTCAGCTTTATAACTTGGGTACGCTATCGTTTCGTGAATATTTAGCCTTTATCGGAATAGCTCAATTGCCCCAGTATGATTTGCAAACCTTGTTAACCTCTCATATCGAGATTGCGGCAGAACATCTGCAAGATTTCTCGCCCAATCTGCATTTAAACAATTACCTTACCCGTGGTTGTTATCCCTATGGTACCGAGTCGTACGAGCAGTATAAGCGCCAACTCGAACTTTTTGTAGCCGATACGGTTGATAAAGAAATGGCAAGCATCGAAGGGTTCGATATTCGTAATGCCCATAAGGTAAAGCAGCTTATTGCCATAATTGCTGGGCAGGCTCCTTTTAAGCCCAACTTGGTGCAAATAAGCGATACAATTGGAGTTCATCGCAACACGCTAATTAGTTACTTCTTTCATTTAGAGAAGGCAAAGCTTATTAACCTTATTTATCCAGCCGGGGTAAATGTAAGTATTCTGCAAAAGCCAGAACGGGTTTACCTTAGCAACAGCAACTTGGCAAACTTGTTATCGCCTGTACAGCCCGAAAGGGTAGCTCTAGCACAGACTTTCGCTATTAATCAGCTTACTAAGCAAAATCAAGTTGCGCTAGTTAATAAGCATATTTTTGAGGTAAATAATGAGTGGCATACAGTAATAACCACCCCAGCGCAACGAATTCGCAAAACTCCAACCGGTAACAGAATATATACTATTTCCGATGGGTACGAGGTGGGAACAAGCCAAAAAGTGCCCTTGTGGTTATTGGGTTTGGTAAGCTAGCAAGTTTTACCTCACAGTACTTTAAAATCTTTCTAAATTTAGGAGTAAACTGGTATTTTATTAATCGGTTTGTAAGTTTGTATTTCTATATTTCGATATATTTGCATATATGGTTAAACCGTGTTGCTCAGTTTGCTTGTTTGTTTTAGTAGCGAGTTTTTATTAACGCAGCAGCAATTATGATGTTTACCAATGGTAAACCCAACGGAGGTTAATCCTTACCTATTAATTTAGGCAGGTATAACAGCAAATTAAAAGCATAGTACGATGAAAAATAAGTTAATTCCCTTTCTGGCCATTGTGCTAATTCCCCAAATATTTATAGCCATTGCTATTCTCGATAAGCCTGAGAGTATGGATCCTGAGGTGCTCGAAGCGCTTAAAGCTGAGGTGCGGAACAAACCGCAAAAAGCTGCTGACCATGGCCAATTTGTCGAGTTGCAAAAAGATTTTCAGTCGCCACAGGAGGTTACACAGGCTTGTTTGTCATGTCACACCGAGCGGGGAGAGGAGTTGTTAAAAAATCACCACTGGCTTTGGGAGCGCGAAGCTTTTATCGAGGGTCGTGGGGTGGTGTATCTGGGCAAAAAGAATCTGATAAATAATTTTTGTACAGGTATTGGAGGTAGCGAGGCTACGTGTAACAAGTGTCACGCTGGGTATGGATGGAGCGACGATAGCTTCGATTTTACCCAGCAGCAAAATATGGATTGCCTGATTTGCCATGATAATACCCAAACATACGAGAAAGCCAGCGGTGGAGCTGCGGGTTATCCGCCTGCTTCAGGTCCATTTGCTCCCGATTATAATTTTATTTCGGCCAACGTAGGTAAACCAACAAAATATAACTGTGGTTATTGCCACTTTTATAGCGCTGGAGGCAACAACATAAAGCATGGCCATTTAGAGGAGGCGCTGCTTAATACCACCCGCGATGTTGATGTACATATGAACAAGGCTGGTATGGATATGAATTGTACCGATTGTCACAAAACCGAAAATCATGTTATGCTTGGCAGGTATTACGGTACGGCATCTAACGATTATAACAGGGCAACCTGTACCCAATGCCATGGTGCATCGCCGCATGCCACCAGCAAGCTCAACGAGCACACCGTTAAAGTGGCTTGCCAAACTTGCCATATTCCAACATACGCCAAGGTTAACCCAACAAAATTGTATTGGGATTGGTCTACAGCGTGCGACTTGCAGGACGGCAAACCATATCAGATGATGGATTCTACTGGTCGTATTTCCTACCAATCAATAAAGGGAACTGCTCATTGGGGTAGTAATGTTGAGCCAGAATATGTTTGGTTTAATGGGCAGGCCGATCATATGCTTGCAAGCGATACAATTACAGAATTCCCCGTAAAAATAAACACCCTGTTTGGCGAGTATACGGACCCTAAAGCGCAAATTTGGCCAGTTAAAATCCACCGCGGAAAACAACCCTTTGACCCTCATTACAATA
>CAZTFJ010000339.1:0-320 GCA_964612255.1 uncultured Rikenellaceae bacterium
CCACCCAAAGAACCTTGTAAACCTGTCGCAATCAACTAACGATGCATATCCTACGGCGGTAAAAATTGCGCTAATCAACTCAAATAAAAAGTTGATTTCGGTTCTTGAGTCACTTGTCGAATCGTTTCGTGCTAAGGCCAATGAATTTGCCCATATAATTAAAATGGGGCGTACCCAGCTGCAGGATGCTGTTCCAATGACCCTTGGTCAGGCTTTTGAAGCATACGCAGTAACCCTTAGCGAGGAAATTGAAAGGCTAAACCAGAATTCGAAACTATTTCTCGAGGTGAATATGGGAGCTACAGCTATTGGTACTGGCA
>CAZTFJ010000339.1:339-3710 GCA_964612255.1 uncultured Rikenellaceae bacterium
GCCTGGGTACACCGAAAAGGTGATGAACCATTTAACCCGAATATCTGGTTTAGATTTAGTTTTGGCTGGCAACCTGGTTGAGGCTACTCAGGATACCGGTGCATTTGTTATGTACTCGTCGGCTGTGAAAAGGTTGGCAGTAAAACTTTCGAAAATTAGCAACGATTTACGGTTGCTATCATCGGGCCCACGCACGGGTATCAACGAAATTAATTTGCCTCCAATGCAGCCTGGTTCATCTATCATGCCGGGTAAGGTAAACCCTGTTATCCCTGAGGTAGTAAATCAAATTGCTTTTAAGGTTATTGGTAACGACCTAACTGTTACCATGGCTGCAGAGGGTGGCCAGCTCGAACTCAACGTTTTTGAGCCAATTATTGTTCAGAGCTTATTCGAGTCTATTGAAATGCTGAAAAACGGTATGAATACACTGAAGTATCGCTGTGTTGATGGCATAACTGCTAATGAAGACAGATGTCGTGAACTGGTCCACAACAGCATTGGGTTGGTTACCGCTCTTAACCCAATAATTGGGTATGAAAAATCGACAATGATTGCCAAAGAGGCATTGCGCTCGGGGAAAAGTGTTTACGATCTTGTGCTTGAGCAGAATATTTTAACCCAGCAGCAGCTCGACAAAATTTTGGCTCCCGAAAATATGATAAAGCCAGGGAAATTTACCCTATAGCATGGTGTAGCCTAAAGGCTATTGATGCCTACAAAAATAACTCCATCTGCTGAAATAATGCAGATGGAGTTTTTTTTGTAACCAATTTGCACGCTAAATTTGGTCGCTTTACGTTAATTGTCGTCAAAATCTTTTAGTATTTGCTCTACCTCCTCTTCGGTTGATTTTAGCTTGGCTTTGCAAAACTTTATTAGCTCGGCCACTCGCTTAACATTCGATGCCAGCTCATCAATATCGAGCTCGTTGTTCTCAATTTTTTCAACTATGCTCTCAATTTCTGCTATTGCTTGTGAGTACGATAAATTCTTTTTTGCCATAATGGTGTTTAATTCTCCGTCAGTTTACATTTCTTTTGCCACCAAATATACGGTATATCCTACAAAAATCAGCAGTAAAATGGCCGATTCCCACCTGTCGAGCTTGTGCTTTTTCCCTGTAAACATGGCAAAGAAGAGAATCGTTGTTCCTATTGTAAGTAAAAGAATATCAGCAGAAAAATTGCTACTCAGGGGCAAGGGCCTTACTAGTGAGCTTACACCCAGTATTAAAAAGATGTTAAAGATATTGGAACCAATAATGTTTCCAACGGCAATGTCGTTATTCTTTTTTATGGCGGCAACTACCGATGTGGCTAGCTCGGGTAGCGAAGTGCCAGCTGCCACAATGGTTAGACCAATAATCTTCTGACTAATACCAAGCGATGTGGCTAGGCTAGTTGCGTTGTTAACTACCAACCTGCCACCTAAAACAAGGGCAGCAAGCCCAATAATAATTAACCCCCAAATTTGTAATGAGCTATACTTGTTTTGATTTCGGGTTGCTGGTAGGGCATCTATTTTAAGCTGTTTGTACACATAAAGTAAGAAAAGAGCAAAGAATACTAAAAGCACAATGCCATCAACTCGCGAAAGGGTAGGGGCTTGCCCCACAAAAAAATTATTTGCCAGAACATAAAATGCAACAATAGCCACAAGCGAGAGAGGGATCTCTTTCCACACCGTGCTTTGCTGAACAACCATTGGCGATATAAGCCCAGCAATACCTAGTATAACAAATAGGTTAAAGTTGTTGCTCCCAATTACGTTGCCAAAAACAATATCGGGTAATGCCTGTTGGGCAGCAATGCTGTTCACCACCAGTTCGGGCGCCGATGTTCCAAAGGCCACAATGGTTAGCCCTATGGCTAAATCGGAAACATTATATTTTTTTGCAAGCGCCGATGCGCCATTAACCAACCAGTTAGCACCGCCAATTAGCACCGTAAATCCAAGTGCTAGCAATAAAATATTAGTTGTCATATTTTAAAATTATTGCTTAGATGCGCAACGTAATTTTTAAGCCCCGTTTATGCTCCCTATGCCTTTGGTAGCCTAATGGTAAATGTAGTCCCTTCGCCCTCTTTGCTGTCAACGTAAATGGTGCCATTGTTCTGCTCAATAAACTCTTTGCAAACTACCAGTCCAAGCCCTGTTCCTGCTTCTTGGCTTGTTCCCTTTGTGCTGAAACTTTGCTCTAATTTAAATAGCTTATCCAAGTTCTCAGGATTTATGCCCACGCCGTTATCAGTAATTTTTATATCTACCCAACCATCGTTTTCATAGGCTTGGGCAATAATTTTGCCATTGGTATTAGTAAACTTTATTGCATTTGAAGTAAGGTTCCTAATTACTGTAGATATGGTTTCGTAATCGGCCATAACTCTAATCTCCTCCGGAACTTTATTCTCAATAACTATGCTTTTTGCCTTTGCCTGGAGTTGTTGTACGTTTAAAACATCGTTTACTAGATATTGCAAGTTTATTTCTTTTGGAGTTAGCTTGAGTTTGCCTGTTTGGCTTCTCGACCAGTACAATAGGTTTTCAATAAGGCTAAGCAATTTGCTCGACGATTCGTGAATTAATGTTCCATACTCCCCAATCTCTTGGCTGTTCATATTTCCTGCTTCGGCCGATAGCACTTTGGTTAAACCTACCAAGGCTGTAAATGGGCTGCGAAGGTCATGTGCAATTATCGAAAAGAGTTTGTCTTTGGTATGTACTGTTTTTTGCAACTCTTTCTCCGAGTGAGCTAGGTTTTCGTTGGCAGTGTTTAGCTTGTCGTTCTTTTTGCGAATAACTACATACCCATAAACGCTCCCAATTGCAATTACAAATACAAATGTGGATATAATTATCAGAAAGTTCCTGAACATGCGTTGCTGCTCAAGTTCAATGGTTTTAAGTTTTGCTTCGGCTCGCAAAGTTTCCACCTCACCCTCAATGGCCTTTATCTCCTCTACTTTTTTATTGAGTTCCAGGTCTAGGCTGGCCTGCCAAATGGCTTCTTGGCTAGCAATGGCGTTTAAACTATCTCTAATGCTAATGTGTTTGGTGTAAAAATCTAAAGCATTTTTATATTGATTTTGTTTGTTGTGATAATTGTAAAGCGCTAAAAGGCTTAACTCTTTAAGCTTGGCATTTTTGGTTTTATTTGCAATATCAAGTGCCAGCTTAAGGTTCTCCATTGCCTGTATGCTATTGCCAAGTTTTGTGTGTATCTCCCCAATTTTTCTAATGCATAATCCTTTCCTGTCTAGGTCAAATAGTTTGCTGTATAGTTGAGCCGCCTGTTGGAATTGGGAGAGTGCCTCTGTCAATTTATTTTCTTGTAGGGCAAGGTTGCCCATTTCGTTATAAATATCTGC
>CAZTFJ010000340.1:0-1869 GCA_964612255.1 uncultured Rikenellaceae bacterium
AGGTATGTGCCCACTGGCATTTGCGAACGGGATACGGTAAATGATGTTTGGTAATCGTTTACATCGAACTGCTTAAGCAGCTGGCCTTGGAGGTTAAAAATCCTCACCTCCTCAATCATCTCTGTACAAGAAATGAATACTTGTCCAGGACTAGGATTAGGATAAAGCGATATTTCAAAATTGCCAATTTCTGTTTGAAATGCATGGGTTGTAACATCCTCAACATCCCAGGTTAGGATGTAAACCTGACTAAGTATAGAGAGTTGCGCTTCCAGATCAGCAACATCATTCTCCAAATCACTAACGTGTTTTACCAAGCTGCTGTTTTCTTCTTTTAAAGAGCTAATTTCGTTATTCAAATTCATATTGGTTGACATAAGATCATCAACCAGTATCTCAAGTGAAGTAACTGATGCATTCAATATCTCCACCTCTTGCTCTAATGCTAGATTGGTGGTTGTGAGTTCATCTACCTGATTCTCCAATAAAACAATATTCGCATCGAGTGCTGCTACTTGCCCCTCCAAATCTGTATTTAACGCAGTTAGGTACCCTATCTCATCGTTAAGGTCAACAATTTGACTGGCCAGAGTGTAATTGTCATCAGTTAGGTCATCTATTTCTGTAAGCAAATTCTGATTCTCGGATTCTAAATCAGCTATTAAAAATTCTTGCGAGGTGGTTACATCCTTAAGCGAATCGACATCAGAATACAAATCAATAATTTGATCTTCAAGCGTGCTATTTTCGAGTAACAAATTTTGGTTCTCTTCAGTAAGTATTGATATGGTCTCTCTGTATGCCAACCCTTTGCTTGTAGTGTCGGTAATAAGTTGATCTATTTGCGATTGCATTCCGTTGATATCAACAATTTTCACCTCAAAGACATCGCTTAAACTGCTGCTTCCACAATTGTTGGTTGCATATGCAGTAAGCGAAAAACTACCGACCTCTAAAAACTCAAGGGAAGTTGCATTACCGCTGGGGCTTGCATTAACTATATTATCGGGATCAACATACCATTCCCAACTATCGGCATCGGATGCAAAAGCAGAATAGGTATACACATTACCCTTTTCACCTACACTATTCCCACTGATTGTGGGTTTACTAGGCGCAGCCTTTACATTGATAGCTAATTGATCGGAAGCAGGACTTTCATCGATGCCCTTAACCCCTACAACCGAGAGTGTTGCAATACCCGACCATGTAGTGCTCCAATTAGCTGTTACGGTACTTGTATTGTCATTGAGCAAAGTTCCTGCTTCGGCTGGCGAAATGCTCCACTGATAACTTTCGGCATTTACTGAAACTGTTGTATAGCTGTAGCTGGATCCTGAACAAACTGAAGTTTCGCCTTGGGGTAGCGAGGGCTTTGTGGGTAAGTTACGATAGACCACCCAAAGATATTGCGACTGATTAGGGTTATCTCTAGACACTGCAATAAGCCTACCCTTAGAACCATCGGGAAGGGTTGTAGTTGCATAGGCGTATGTAAAGGTAATTACATAGGAAGTTTCACTGCCCGAACCAATGTCCCAGAAATAATGAGTTCCATCGTCGATTGGGCCTGCTTGTAGGTATATATCACCGGTACCACCATCAACAAAAAGTGTGTCAGCTTTTAATATATCATTAATTGCTAACTCGGTAAAAACATCAGTTGTGCTTCCTGGTGCTATTGATAATGACTCGGCAATACACAATTGCCAAGAAATTAGTATTGTGAACGCAATTACAACTCTTTTCATCAGACTAGTAATGTATTATACTGATTAATTGAGATTTAACAATAAGCCATAAGCAAGGGTCGGTTATTCTGCACATCCCAAAAGCCAAAACTTAAATCAATAATTCTAAAATTTAAAT
>CAZTFJ010000340.1:1892-3694 GCA_964612255.1 uncultured Rikenellaceae bacterium
CGGCAATAGGAGTAGTTCAAAATGATCAAAAAAAAAATCAGGCGATTTCTGTACAAAACTGCAACAAAGAAATATGGTTTTGATAACGTTATATCTAAATTTTATCTATTTTTGACTTATTATACTCACCTATACTTAATATGGGTAATTGGAAAACTTATATTTACAAACTGGTTGTCACGTTAGGAATTCTTATATTTCTCTCTAATTGCTTAATGTCACAACAAATAAACCTGTTACCCAAAGAAAAACAGGAAGATGTAGCTCGATACCAAGAGCTTGTAGCCCGTTATAAGCAGGCGGGCAATACCGAGCAAGCAATTTTTTACCTCAACAGAATAGCCTTTACATACTGGGAGAACGGCAGCCTTCGCGAGGCTGTATCGTACTTTCTCGAATCGGTTCCTCTAAACGAAAAGGTTAAGAACTACAGCGATATCAAATCAATCTATAGCAATATTGGCTTAATCTATACCGACTTGGAACGTTTCGATTTGGCGCTGGAATACTTTAACAAAAGCCTTGAAGCCCGACGAATACTTAACGACAAAGCCGAAATTGCAGCCGGTCTAATTGACGTTGCCTACATACACGGCGCATTACGACAGCATGACAAAGCCATTCCCCTGCTTGAAGAGGCGCTTGAGCTATCAAGAAATTTAGGAAACCCAAGGCTAACACTAAACTGCTTAAGGTTACTGAGCTTTAACTACGACCAGATTGGAAATTTGGTTAAATCTCAGGAAATGAATAACATGTCAACGCAAATTGAGCAGCAGCTAGCGCGTTCGGAGGTAAGAGAGGAGTACGAAGAGATTGTAGGAAAAACCGAGGCCGAGGTTGAGCGCGAAAGGATACAGCGCGCTGCCCAAACCCTTGAAATGGAGCTACAAAAGCTAAGAGCCCAGGCAACCGAAGATTCGCTGGGGTTTGCCATTCAGGCTCAAAGAGACTCGCTTGATAGGGCTGAGCAATTGGCCCGACAACGACAGCAAGAAATTGAACTACTCGAATCGCAAAAGCTAATACAAGAACTTACCGACAAAGAGCAGCAAGCAAAATTACAGGCCCAACAAACCACCATATATGCAGGAACAGCAGGATTAATTCTTCTTCTGGTTCTATCACTTTTCATTCTAAAGGGGTACCGCGATAAGCGTAAAGCCAACACGCTACTTAGTAGCCAGAACGAGGAGATTAATAAGCAGAAAGACCAAATACAGAAGCAAAACGAGAATATTAACAAAAGTATTAACTATGCCCAGGGTATTCAAAAGGCTTTGCTCCCATCGCAAAAAGCTTTAGAGCAATACTTCGACGACTCCTTCATTTTCTTCAAACCCCGCGACGTGGTTAGCGGCGATTACTACTGGTTTAAGCCCATACCCAACGGGAATGGCGAGTATGTGCATGGGGTTGATAAATTTGCCATATCGGCCATTGATTGTACCGGTCACGGTGTACCGGGGGCATTCCTCTCGATGATTGGTTACAACCTGCTTGACGAGATTATTGACAAGGGAATACATAAGCCTGGCCAAATTTTAATGGAACTCAATAAAGGGATTAGACGAACCCTCAGACAAGATGAAACCGACAACCGCGATGGTATGGATATGGCCCTATGCGTTTGGGATCCCAAAGAGAAGATAGTAGAGTTTTCGGGAGCAAAAAACCCTTTGGTTTACATTGCCAACGATGAGCTATTTAGAATAAGGGGCGATAAGGAATCAATAGGTGGTGGAAGTACCAACACCGATATGGAATTTACCACCCACATCATACCCATTAGCTGTCCAACA
>CAZTFJ010000341.1:0-3681 GCA_964612255.1 uncultured Rikenellaceae bacterium
AAAAACGGGTTTACATAGAACACCTGGTACATTCGGTGCACATTCATACCTTTGGGTTTTGTATTGGGTCGATGTTACTAATTATAGAACTTGTTTTTAACAAAAGCTATACTATTGTTAACTATGGACTTTTTATTGCACTTATTTTCTACTTAGTAGCATAAATTAAACAGTTTTATAAGGCAAGTTGGGTTTATAGCCTGTGGAAATCGGTTCTGCTCTTATCAATTTACAGCGTGTTTTTTATAGCAATTATGGTAAGTAGTATTGTAGTAGCCATATTGGTCTGACCCCATTTTACCTAGTTACTATCGTTGCATTTCGTAAATTTCCAAGTCCTTCATATTTTGCCCATCAATGGTAAGCCTAATGGCTGTGCGAACCTGATGAAATCCCGATTTACCAGCCGCCCCTGGATTTATATGCAGCAAATCGTACTTTTTATCGTAAATAACCTTAAGTATATGCGAGTGCCCGCAGATAAATAGGTTGGGCTTTAGTGCCTTAATTTGGGCAAGCACCTCTTTCTCGTACCGATTAGGATAACCACCAATATGTGTTATGAGCACATCTACACCCTCGCATTGAAATGTGAGAACTTTGGGGTAAACTGAGCGCACCTTAAAATCGTCGATATTACCATAAACTGCTTTTAATGGCTTAAACTGGGCAATGGTATCGGCAGTTTTAATATTACCAATATCGCCAGCGTGCCAAAGCTCATCGCAATGGCTGAAAAATTCCGCAAGCTTTTGGTCCCAATGGCCATGCGTATCGCTTAATATCCCTACTCTTTTCATCGTAATTACAATTTTGCTACATTTGCGCAAACGCAAAGATAGATGCATATTTTTTATATACCTCAAATTACTGGCAGCACATTTACCCTGCCCGAGGACGAATCGAAGCACTGTGTACGCGTGCTACGACTTAGTGCAGGCGATACTATTAATATTGTTGATGGCAAAGGAACTATGCTTACATGTAGCATTATAGATGCTCATCCCAAGCGCTGTGAGGTTCAGGTAATGGAATCGGCTATCGAGTTTGGCAAGCGTAGCTTTTACCTGCACATTGCCATTGCACCAACCAAAAATATCGATAGGTTTGAATGGTTTCTCGAAAAGGCCACCGAGATTGGAATTGATGAAATAACGCCACTGCTTTGTGAGCACTCCGAGCGGAAAACCATAAACCACGACCGGCTAGAGCGCGTAATTACAGCAGCCATAAAGCAATCGATAAAAGCTTATATGCCCAAGCTAAACCCTCTAACATCTTTTAAAGATATTGCTACCAAGCATTTTGATGGGAACAAGCTAATTGCCTACTGCGGAAATTTTGATGAGCCGCATGCTAAAAATCTTATAAGCAAAGGCGAAAAAGTGCTTATGCTTATTGGCCCCGAGGGCGATTTTAACCCAAACGAGGTGGAACTCGCTTTACAAAATGGATTTAAAACCACAGGGCTAGGCCCATCGCGCTTACGAACCGAAACAGCTGGCGTGGTGGCCTGCACCACTGCCAACCTTATAAATCAGTAAAACCTTACTGCTCAAAAAATTTATCGGCATCGGGAAAGTTAAGTTTGCTCTTAGCTACCTCAGGGGGAAAAATAAAGTACTGAACCTTAGCCTCGGCACAAAGCTCTCCATTTGCGTTAAACAGCTGCGTTTGTATATTTGCCAAGCGCTTTTCGGCGCTAATAAGCCACGCTTTTAGTTCGAATGGGCCATCGGAGAATCGGGCGGGCTTTTTGTACCGAATTTGTAGCTGCGATGTTACTCCTCCTGTACCTAGTATTGTGTTCACTGCCCATCCGCCAATCTCGTCGAGCAGCGTGGCCTGAACTCCACCGTGCACAACATCTGTATAACCCTGAAAATTTTTATGGGGAGTCCAATTGGCATAACTTATCTTTTCAACCTCTTCGAAAGTAAAGCTAAGCTTGAGCCCAAATGGTTGGTTGGGGTCGCCACCAACACAACCATAACCATCCTGACCGATGTATGGATTTAAAACCTTTTTCATAACTAACAAATTTGCTGCAATATTAATGGTTTTAGGAAAAAGGAACAAACGCCCTATCTCCTCAACTCGAAAGTAAGACCTTTCAAGTTTTCTGACACCAGACGCTGCCATAACCTTCGGACGATGGCAGGTCTTCTCACCTACGTTGTCACAAACTCCCAACACGCAGCGCTCTATTAATATTATACATAAGCGTTAAGTAGTTGCCAAAATCGGAGCCGTCGCCTAAACGGATAATAATAGTTTTCGTTTTGGGGTCGATAAACATAATTTGTTTCATTATCCCCATTGCATAATATTGATTAGTATATAAGGATAAAAGCCAATAGCTATCAACCTCTAAATCCCAATATTTTGCCTGTTTTTTGGGCGACATATCGCTCTTTTTAATATGGGTTAATTCATAAAACGGGTATTTTTCTGAATATCGATTTTTCCATACCTGTTGGGCTGTTAACGAGTCGGCAAAGTGCCTATTTCCAGTAGTATCTACCCCACTCCCACTGAAACTGTACCACTGATTTTTGTAGCCATCATTCTCTGGATTTGGCGTTAATGTTTGCTTAACCCATTGCTCCGACACTATCTGCTTGCCTTTATACTTGCCGCCATTTATGTATAGTCGTCCTATTTTTGCCAAATCGATTGCCGAAATGCCGAGGCCTCCAAATGCTTTGGCCGACTTATGCTTCTTGTCGTCGAGGCTCCACTTGGCCGTATTTTCCATTTCTAGGGGGATCCACACCTTGTCATCGAAGTATTTGGCAAAGCTTTGCCCAGTGGCCTTCTCAATAACAACACCTAAAATTGCGGTGGATATGCTCTGATATTCATACTTGGAACCGGGCTCGCATTTAAAATGTAGCCTTTTAATTTGCGCCAGCTGATTTGTACCGTAGTACAAGCGCGCAATTTTTGAAAAAGGATTAAAGCTGTAATCCTCGTCAAAATCAATCCCCGAGCGCATATCGAGCAGATGAGAAACGGTAAGCTTCTGAAACATTGGGTCGGCTGTGTTAAGCTCGGGAATATATTTCACAACGGGGTCGTTCACATCGTTTATAAAACCTTCGTCGATTGCAATACCAACAAGTAAAGATGTAACCGATTTAGAAACAGAAAAAACGGTAGAAATATCGTCGCGCTTATATCCCCGGAAATACCTCTCGTACAAAATTGAGTCGTTCCTAATAACCAGAAACGACCTAGTTGAGGTGTTTTTCAATAATGAGTCGAGGTTGTGATACTGAACATTATTATACTTCCAGCTAATATCAAGCGTATCGAAAATTTTGGAATTGGCCTTAATAAAATGGAACTTGCTAGTATTCTCGGTATAATTGTAGGTAGGAAAAACATTATGGTCGTCAATATCTTCACTGCCGTATCTTACAGCACGGTAAAACACTGTACAAGAAGAGAGCAACGTTATTGCAATTATAAATACTAAAAAAAGTTGTTTCATACTACTAGGTTTTGGTTTATGGTTATGGTTTTAAAAAACTATTCAATTTCTAACATTATATACACATAAAACTGCTCAAGCGAGAATCCTCCAGTTTTACCCTAAGCCTTTCCATCTGTTTACTTTCTGCCTTCTGTCTTCCGACTTTCCGACTTTCGACTTTACGATTTTCGACTTTCCGATTT
>CAZTFJ010000342.1:0-3659 GCA_964612255.1 uncultured Rikenellaceae bacterium
AGCACATCGAATTTGCCATTGCGCAAATCTTCCATAATCTCAACACGTTCCAGCGTATCCACATCGGAATGGATATAACGGCAGCGGATATCGAGCCTTACAAGATATTTTACCAACTCCTCGGCCATACGCTTGGTCAGGGTAGTTACAAGCACCCTCTCGTGAATTTCTGCTCGCGCATTAATCTCTCCCACTAAATCGTCGACCTGATTAAGGCTAGGACGCACCTCAATAACCGGATCGAGCAGACCAGTTGGCCTGATAACCTGATCGACCACAACGCCCTCGCAATTTTGTAACTCGTAATCGGCAGGCGTAGCACTTACGTATATGGTTTGGCCCACAAGGTTTTCAAACTCATCGAACTTTAACGGGCGATTATCGATAGCAGCAGGTAAACGGAAACCATATTCCACAAGGTTCTGCTTACGCGAATTATCACCACCATACATTGCCCGTACCTGCGGTAAGGTAACATGGCTCTCATCAACAATAGTAATAAAATCGCGGGGGAAGTAATCGAGCAGACAGAATGGACGGGTACCAGGTTTACGCCCATCGAAATACCGAGAGTAATTCTCGATACCCGAGCAGTAACCCAACTCCTTAATCATCTCCAAATCGTACTCGACCCGCTGCTGTATACGCTTTGCCTCAAGGTGCTTGCCTATGCTCTTGAAGTATTCGATGTGTTTGCCTAAGTCGAGCTGTATGTTTGCAATGGCTTGATTTATACGCTCGCGAGTTGTTACAAAGATATTGGCGGGATAAATAGTTGCCTCATCTAGTTCCTCAATTAGTGAACCCGATATCGGGTCAAACTTCTCAATAGCCTCAATATCGTCGCCCCAAAAAATTATGCGGTAGGCAAAATCGCCGTATGCGGCAAAAATATCCACAGTATCACCCTTAACACGGAAGGTTCCGTTTTTGAATTCAATCTCGCTACGCGAGTATAGGCTATCGACCAATCGGCGAAGAAAGCTGTTGCGGTTTACCACTTGCCCCCGCTTAACTGTTACGGTATTGCTGTGAAAATCTTGAGGATTGCCAATACCATACAAGCAGGAAACATATGAAACAACGATAACATCCTTACGCCCCGATAGTAACGACGAGGTTGTGCTTAGCCTCAACTTCTCAATCTCCTCATTTATTGACAAATCCTTCTCTATGTATGTATCGGTAACCGGGAGGTAGGCCTCGGGCTGGTAGTAATCGTAATACGACACAAAATACTCAACTGCATTATTTGGAAAAAAAGATTTAAACTCGCCATACAGCTGAGCCGCCAAGGTTTTATTATGACTCAAAACAAGTGCTGGCCTATTTAGCTGCGCCAACACATTGGCCACGGTAAACGTTTTTCCAGACCCAGTAACACCCAAGAGCGTTTGAAAACGATCGCCCTCACGTATTCGAGCAACCAGCTGCTTAATAGCCTGTGGTTGGTCGCCTGTAGGTTTATAATCGGAAATGAGTTCAAAATCCATAATACTAAAATATAATTGCTAAGGGCACCTCAAAAGTACATGATTTTACTTGAACAACCTTGTAATTTAAAAGGTCAAAAAGTTAGGGAGAGTTGTTGGATGTTGGATGTTGCCTGTCTCGTAAACTTACGCTTTTTGTAAGTTGACGAGAGATGTTGCCTGTCTCAGCTTGTCTCGGAAGCGTCAGCTGACGAGATAAACTTACGCTTTTTGTAAGTTGACAAGAGATGTTGGATGAGTTGAAATTAGGTTATTAAAAAAAGTGGCACCACAGTATGATGCCACTTTCAGGTTAGCAGATTTTAGGGATATATATTAGTTATTGTTTATTTGCTCAATAAGTTCAAAGGCAACATTGCGCCTAAAGTAGTAGTCTATGGTTTCTAAAAGTTTCTCGCTTGATAAAGGTTTGGTAAGGTAGGCACTGCAACCAGCTTGGTAACACTTTTCCATATCGCCAGATACAACACATGCAGTTTGGGCAATAATAGGTAAGTTGGGCTTTAACTGTTTTATTTGCTGAGTTGTATCGAGGCCACTAATGCCTTTAAGTTTAATATCCATAAGCACCAAATCGATAGTGAGGTTGTTTTTTATTATGTCAATGGCTGCCTCTCCATCCTCTGCAAGCACTACGCTTACCCCAGTTTTTGAAAGGATTGCTTTAAGTAAGTATAAACTTGAGAAATCATCATCAACGATAAGTACTACTTTGTTTGGCCAGGAATAAGTTGTTGCAGTTATCACCACTAAATGTGTTTAAATTAAAATATAATGCAAGTTATAGCTAATAAATTATAAATTAAAAACATTTTATGTATTTTTTATCAACACATTTATATTTTCGTGCAAAATGGTGAATAAAATTAAAAAATTGACTCGCCTAAGTACGATGTAAATCTCTCGAGCGCCTCGATACCTGCCAGCGAATTTCCGTACTCGTTTAACGGAGGCGACCACACACAAACGCTATACTTTTGCGGAATTATGGCCACAACACCACCGCCAACGCCGCTTTTGGCAGGCATCCCTACACGGTAAGCAAAGTCGCCCGACTCGTTGTATAGGCCAGATGTTATCATAAGCGCGCTAATGCGCTTAGCCTGACTAACGGTAAGTACCTGCTCGTTGGTTGAAGGTACAACACCATGATTGGCAAGGTATTGAAAAGATTTTGACAAGCATTGGGTGCTCATCTCGAGGGAGCACTGCAGAAAGTAGAAATCGAGCACATCTTCTACTGGGTTGTGGATATTGCCAAAACTTTTCATAAAGTAGGCAAGAGCTGCATTACGAGAGCCCGTTTCCTTTTCAGATTTTGCCACATCGAGATTATAATTGATACTAGGTTCATTGGCAATGCGCCTAACAAAATTGAGCAATTCGTCCTGTGGATTAGAATAAATGGAAAGCAAAATATCGGAAACAACAATGGCTCCAGCATTAATAAACGGATTTCGAGGAATGCCCTTTTCGTACTCGAGCTGCACCAAAGAATTAAACGAATTGCCAGATGGTTCCTTGCCAAGCCTTTTCCAAATATCGCCACCTAAAACTTTATATGCCAAAGTAAAACCAAATACTTTAGATATACTTTGGATAGAAAATGGTGTAAAAGCATCGCCCACACTGTAGGAATTACCCTTGTTGGTGTGAACGCATATTGCCAATTTATTGGGCTGAACAGTTGCCAATGCGGGAATATAATTGGCTACTTTACCCCTTTGGGCGAGGGGAATAACCTCTTGATAAATTGTTTCAATTACTTGCTGAATATCCATTTTTATAAGCCATATTAGTAATTGCAAAATTAGCATAGATTATTAACAGTGGGCATAGACACAAAAAAAAGTCCTGCAAAATAGCAGGACTTTAATCAACAAAATGCTTATATCTTTACTTACGCAAGTTTCACATTTACGGCGTTAACACCTCGTCTACCCTCTTCCAAATCGAACGACACTTCGTCGTTATCAGAAATTCTGTCTACTAAACCAGTTGAGTGTACAAAGTACTCTTTCGTTGAATCGTTGTCTTTGATAAATCCAAAACCTTTGGTTTCATCAAAAAATTTTACTGTTCCGTTTATCATTAAATTGAATTAAAATTAGGCTGCAAAGGTAATGCAATAATTAGATATACAACATTTATTTTCAATTATTTACA
>CAZTFJ010000343.1:0-3655 GCA_964612255.1 uncultured Rikenellaceae bacterium
ATAGGTCGTACAACGCTTTTAAAGAAGATTTGATTTCAATTCCTGAGGTACTGAGCGTATCCCGTTCTATGACAGTGCCAGCCACCAGAGGGTTTTCCGATAATCCACATATGCTTAGGGGAAATCCAGATCCATTCTTTCCGGTAATAAACAGATCCGATGATCAGTTTATCCCTACATTCCAGATTACCTTAAAAGCTGGAGCAAATTTTACGCCCGAAATGATTGGCGACACCTCTGTGTATTATATTATTAATGATGCAGCTCGAAAAATGTTTGGATTCGATTCGGAGTTCGATGCTTTAGGGCAAGAGGTAGGATTGCTTGCAGGTCAAAATCGCGAAACAAGAAACTGGGGGCCAATTGTTGGGGTTATCGAGGACTTCCACTTCCAGCCACTTACTGAACACATTAAACCTATGGTTATTAGTTCATCCCTAATTGGTCACAATCATATCTCTATTAGGGTTGATGATAGTGCCATTGGAGCAGCAAAACAGAAAGTCCAAGAGGTATGGGAAAAACATTATCCAAATCAAATTTTTGCCAGCTCTTTTGTATCGCAAAATTTCGATAGGCTTCACCTAACCGAAAGGCGGTTACAAGTAATTCTTTTAATATTTACCGCATTGGCAATTTTTGTGGCTTGCCTTGGCCTACTTGGCCTATCGGCTTTTACTGTAGAGCAAAAGATGAAGGAAATTGGTATTCGTAAAACAATGGGTGCGCGCTCAACACAAATTATCCTGCTCATATCTAAAGAATTTAGTCGTTTGGTTATTGGTTCGTGTTTAATTGCTATGCCAATAGCTTACTTCATTATCCGAGAGTGGCTCAATAACTTTCCTTACCGTCAGGGTATAGAACTATGGGTTTTTGCTGTTGCTGCTGTTGTTGGTTGGAGTGCAGCGCTTCTAACAGTCTTTATTCAAACTTATCGTGCTAGCCTTCAAAATCCAGTAGATATTATTAAGTATGAGTAAACAGGTGGGTATGGTTGAATGATTGAATGAATGATTGATTGATTGATTGACCTGCCTGACTGGCTTCAGCAGGCAGGTTGGTTTATTGACTGGCATTTACGACGTAATTTGATTATAAAAAGGGTGATACAAAGTCCAAATCTTATACCCTAAACTCTAGAAACTAAACAACTTCCCCTGCCAGGTATCCTTTTGTTCTAATAAATTTTCAAATTTTTGCAGCAGCTGGTCGGAGCGATATTTACCCCAAATGGGCGCTATTAAAGTTCTTGGCGAGGCTTCACCAGTAAACCGTTCAACCACAAAATTTGGATTTAAGCGTTCTACAATTTCTGCCATTAGCTCAAGATACTCATCCATGCTATAAAAGTTGAATTTGCTTGGATCTTCCTGATAATCTAAGGCAAAAGTTGTATCCTTCACAATTTGTAGCTGGTGAAACTTAATGGTTGTTAAGGGTAATTTACTAATAGTATTGGTTTGATTAACTAGTTCATCACGCTTCTCGCCGGGTAATCCGAGTATAAAATGGGCTCCCACGTTAAGCCCTCGCCTAGCGGTTTCCTCGATGGCCCAAACCGATTTTTCGAAAGTATGCCCTCGGTTTATGCGTTTGAGCGTTTGGTCATTGCACGATTCTACACCATACTCCACCGACACATAATAATCTTCCGACAAGTCTGCAAGATAGTCTAGTTTTTCATCATCAATACAATCGGGACGGGTACCAATTACTATGCCTTGCACCTTATCATGCGCAAGTGCCTCGCCGTAGAGTTCCTTTAGCTTACCTAGCGACCCATAGGTATTGGTAAAAGCCTGAAAATAGGCAAAAAACTTTTCAACCCGCCTGTATCGGAAAGTGTGAAAATCAATGCCCTCATCAAGCTGCTGGGTTATCGACTTTTGAGGCGAGCAGTAGCTGGGGTTAAATGAGCTATTGTTACAATAAGCACACCCCCCCACACTAATGGTTCCATCGCGATTCGGGCATGAAAAGCCAGCATCGAGCGTGAGCTTCTGAACTCGTCCGCCAAATTTCCTCTTTATATAACCAGCGTAGCTGTTAAATCGTCGGTTGTCGCCCCAGTAGTACATCTAAAGTTGTTTTGGGCAAAGGTAACCAATAATTACTGTTTCTTAATACCCACTATACTTGAAACAAAGAGATGTTTATTTCACAGAAATAGAAGAACTAAAATTACTATTTTTGCGGTTAAAATGTATCTCATAACTAAACCGCCTATTAATGAATGTAATAGTTTCTACAGCCTACCTTCCTCCTATCAGTTTTTTTAAAATCGCTAAAAGATGTAAAAATATAACTATTGAGGCCTGTGAAACATACGTAAAGCAAACCTACCGAAACCGATGCGAAATTTTAACAGCAAATGGCGTATTAGCACTTTCTATCCCAGTTATTAAAATTAATGGGAATGGCACACAGATAAAGGATATAAAAATAGATAACTCAACCAAATGGCGTAAAGAGCATTGGCGAGCAATTGAGTCGGCCTATCGCTCCTCTGCCTTCTTTGATCTTATAGCAGACTACTTCACACCATATTACAGTAAGCCTTGGGAATTTTTGTGGGATTACAACTTGTCAATAATAAATACAATAATTGAAATACTTGAGCTGGATGTAAATATTGATGAAACTACTCAATTTAAAAGGGAGTACCCAGAGGCTCTGGATTATCGCAACACGATTAATCCAAAAAACAAAATAAGTATTTATGACGATAATAAAGAGTACTACCAGGTGTTTGCTAGTAAATTTGGTTTTGCTCCCCATCTTTCAATTTTCGACTTGCTAAGCAATTGTGGTATGGAGAGCATACTATATCTATAACACACAAATTGCCCCAAAACTCGCAGCATAAAACTACACTGAGTACTTTGGGGCAATAGAGAAATCAATTAAAATTTATATCCAAGCGTAAGCATAAACCTATTCTGTACAACATTTCGACTTACAACAGGTGCACCCATATATGGTGAGTATTTGTCGGAATATTGCAGGCGTTGGTATGCCCAGTCGAGGAAAAGGCTATTGATACGGAATCCAAAACCTCCAGAAAAGATATCGGTATGCGAACTTTTATAAGTTGCTCCATCGGCATATGGGCTTCCGTAATATGCATATCCTGCACGTAGTGCCATTTTACCAACCCAAACCTCGCCTCCTGCTCTAAGGTTAAAGGTATTGGTAAAATCGTTACTAATTATTTCATTCTCGTTGGTAAATCTATAGCCATCACCGCCCTTGCCAAATCGCATTTTTGAATAATCTACATATTCATAATCAACGCTCACAAGACCAATTGAGCCAAATGTGTATGCAGCAGAACCAATTAGTTTAAAAGGAGTTTCAACCTTGTAATCGTATAAACTCCGTGGGGTTTCTACATCGGTTAAGCCTAAGTCAAAATCTGAATTCATTACAGCGCTGTAATACTCCGTTAAACCATAATATGTTGGAGTATGAGCTGCAATTCCTATGCGCATCTGCGGAATTGGTCTGTAAATAATACCCCCCTTAAGGTTTACTCCAAATCCATCAACTACAAGAAATTGGTTGTAATTCATCTCGTTAAACCTGTCACCATTGGCAAGAGGCACGTTCGACTCGAATGCCGACTCGGTATAAAATAGGGTTTGCTCGTAGT
>CAZTFJ010000344.1:0-3653 GCA_964612255.1 uncultured Rikenellaceae bacterium
AAATGTTATGAACTGCGATGCAGCTGGGGCTTGAGCAGTAGGAATAACACCCTGCATTTGAACAGGCAACATCCAGTTTAACACAAAGCCAGAAATAATAGCCATAGACAACCGAAGTGCCACAATATGCCAGGCCTTTGAGCCAGTTTTGGCCTGCACGGCAGTCTCAACAAACATATTGTGTGCAATTAGGCACATAACTGCTAGTATGGTTATTTCCCTAACCGTTAATGGCAGCTGAGTAATTACGGCAATTGCCGAATAGATATTAAGAAACAGCGAGGTAATAAAAACCAACGATGCTTCGCCTGGCAAACCCATTAGCCCAAACACCGGGTTAAGAAAGGTGGCCACGTAACCAACTATCCCAAAAAAGTTAAGAAGCGATACAACTAACGACAGCGGAATAGTAATTTTAACTAGCCACAAGGCTGTTTTTAAAGCAGGTGGTATGGCTAGCTTGGCTGCGCTAAATGCTCTTTGCCAAAAGGTGTTTTGGTGGGTTAGCTGATTACTCATAAAATTATTTGAAGTAAAATTGTTTCGACTAAAGAGCTTAGGTAAGGTTTATTGGCTAAAAAATAATAAAACACCTGCTGACCTTATATTCAAAATGCTACAGGTGCATAAGGAAGACGTTTGGAATACGTCATACAAATTAGCCTATGCCTCAGCAATCAGTTCTTGTTTTTGATTGGAACAAAAACGGTAAAGGCTCATTTTATCTCCATCCCAAACGGAGTAGGTGTTATTCACAATCCAGTCGCCAAGCATAATAAGATTTGAATTGCTACCCAGCCGATGAACTGCAGGAGCATGCCAATGCCCAAAAACGAAGTAGTTATAATGCTGATTTTGCAAGGTTTGCCGTGCAAACTTTGCGATTAGTTCATCATCGCCCCTAAAAGCATACGATATATCTTTAGAGTAACGGCTGCTTACCGACCACTTGTTGCCCAGCCAAAGGGCAAAATTTGGGTGCAGGCGCGAGAAGAGCCACTGCAAAACCCTGCTGGTAAAAATTCCCTTTAGCAGCTTATAACCATAATCACCCTTACCCAGCCCATCGCCATGGCCAATAAAAAACGATTTGCCATTATGCTCGCGGACAATTGGATTGCGATGAATTTTCACCCCAAGTTCCTTCTCAAAATAGCCAAACATCCACACATCATGGTTGCCAGTAAAGAAATGAACGGGGATTCCGGCATCGGTTATCTCGGCAATTTTACCCATAAAACGGCTAAAACCTTTGGGGATAACCCTTTTATACTCGTACCAAAAATCGAAAATATCGCCCACAAGGTAAATCTCGCTAGCATCTTGCTTAACCATATCGAGCCAGCTGACAAAAAGGCGTTCGCGATCGCGGCCTGCCTCAACGCTGGGCAAACCCAAATGAATATCGGATGCGAAATAGATTTTTTTTTCAGGCACTATAGTGGGCTATAGAATTTCTTTGAGTTTACTTTCTAGGTTACGACCATACACGTTTTTAGCAACAATATCGTAATTGCGATTAATCAGATAGTTTGCAGGCAAACGATTTACATTATAGAGCCGAGCAGCGGATGAACCATTGGGGTTGAGCTCGCTAACATTAACCCATGGCAAATTGGCCGATTCAATAGCAGCCAGCCAAGCTTCGCGCTCAACATCGAGCGAAACTTGATATATCTCAAAACCTTGATTTTTATACTTTTTGTAAAGCTGTAGAAGTTCCCTGTTCTCCAACAAATTATCTTGATTAAACGAGCCCCAAAAATCTAGCAAGATAACTTTTCCTTTGAATGAGGAGAGACGAACGGTATCGCCCTGAGGATTAGGCAGTGCCAACTCGGGCAGGGTCGACTCAACATTTTTCACCAACTCTTGCAGCTGGTGCGACATTAAAATCTTTTCCTGATTCTGAATATCGCGGAGCATTCCCTTGGCATAATCGGAATCGGGATAACGAGCAACTAGCGAAGACCCAACCACTTTGAAGAGTTGAACATCCTCAGCCCTATCAAAAACAAATCTATCGTCACTAACCTTCTGGTACAATGCCATTACGCTTGCGCGCGACATTGGGTTATCCCAAATAAACTGACTGCTAAACTCCCTTTGCTTCTCAATGGCTACCTCGTATTCCTGAGCCAGCTGTTGTTTCTGAGTATTAGACGTAGCCTTACTCATTAGCACATTAATAGAGTCGAGAGTGTTTACCGTTTGGGCCAAACGTTTGGCAAGGGACTGGGTTTTAAGCGACTCCTTAGAACCTGTTACCGTATAATTGTCAAAATTTTGCATATCAATTTCAACCACAGCCTTATCGCCAGGTTCAAGCAGCAACACCACAGTCCTACTCTTATCGCCCTTAAAACGAAGTTGAAAGAAGGTTGGCTCGTTAAGTTCACCCGCCTTAAATTTGAACGACTTATTACGAGCAGAAATCTCTACCGATTCAAGCGTTTCGGTTTTGGCAAACGATTGCTTAAGCAGGGATAGCTTTATGGGCTTATCGGCATTACTAATATTACCTTTAATGGTTGATATATTCTCGTTAGAGCATGACGAGCCAAAAACTAAGGCAACAGCTGTGACAACTAGCCACTTTATAAATATTTTATTATTCATCACAATTAGAAGTTACTTTTTAGGATATTAAAAATTCGGGTTCAAATTTAGAGAAAAAAGGCAAGAAACAATCATTAATTGGCAAATCGCAGATTGCTAGCGTAGCATATTGCTTAAGATTTCATCGAGCTCGCTCATTTTAAGGTTTCTGCCGCGAACCACACCTCTTCTATCAACCAAATAGTTAGAGGGTATACTATTTATGCTTAACGAATCGAGCAATGGCGACTCCCACTGCATATAATCCGATGCAACGAGCCAAGGAATGCTATCGGTTCTGTACCATTCCTTAAGAGCTGCTGAGTCCTTATCGAGCGAAACCTGCAAAATCTGAAACCCTTTGCCAGAGTACTTATCGTAAAGGCTTCTCATATCACTAATCCCCTCCTGACAATTGTTACACCAAAGCGCCCAAAAATCTATGAGCACATACCTCGATCTGATATCGTTCAAGCGAATTGTATCGCCCGAAATCAATGGGAATAATAGTTTTGGCAGGAGCTGACCCTCGGCAATCATATCCTGCCTTTTATCGTAAAGCTTAAGCTGGTTGGCAATTGCCTCTACATTATTATGCAGGTTTTGAACCAACGGATTATTAGGATATAGAGGATAGAGAGAAGAATCAACCAGCTGAAACAGTTCAAAATCATCACGTGTGTTTAGCACATAGTTACGCCTATCGTATTGTTGATAAAGAGCTAGCACCGAGGCAAGGCTGTACCGGTTCTCCTTAATAAAATTTACCGTGTAATGCTTGTGCTCCCTAATGGCTTTATCGTAGGCACTATCAATTAGGGGCTTAATAGTATCGAACCTAGGCATCTCGCGACCTACCCTAAATCTACGCGCAAGCGTATCTATTGTTGATATGGTTTGATTAAGGTTGTTGTTAAGATCGCGAACCAAACTAGAACCTCGCGAACCAGTAACACTATAATTACGGGCTAAACCATTGATGCTACCTCCAACAAAAACCTCTTCACCAGGCTCTACCAGTAAAACAACTGGCTCGGCCTCATTAGCTACCTGCA
>CAZTFJ010000345.1:0-443 GCA_964612255.1 uncultured Rikenellaceae bacterium
AAATCCATAGCATCAAAGGCAATAATTCTTTACTCCATCATGTTTACCCTGATAAGCATTGGTGGGCCTATGGAGCTGTTCTCTCAAGAACCATTAGGCATAGTTAGTGAATTGCAGCAGTTTCATCCCGACAAGGGAACTATTCGCATTAATCAGGATGAAAAAATTACCCAGCTGCTAAACCGCTACTACATCCATAATGCTGCTCACCCGGGAAGAACAATCGGAATTGGTGATGACCAATTTTTTACAAAGATACTCAGGCATTGCAATCTACAGAACTTTCGATAGCCCTTACTATAAAATATCGGTTGGCGATTTCAGAACTCGAGACGAAGCGCAACACGTGCTAAGTCAGCTCATCCGAAAGTACCCAAAGGCTTTTATTATACCCGAGTGGATAAACTTCCCTCGAATAGACTGATTGAACTAAAACATCAGCA
>CAZTFJ010000345.1:453-3647 GCA_964612255.1 uncultured Rikenellaceae bacterium
AGTCGCCAAATCTCCCCTAAATATATTAGTACAAACAGGAGGTTCGGCTCCCGCATTGTGGCTATTTTCTTATTTGAGCAATATCTTACCAATAATACTAAATCAATAAACTCAGCAAACGCAAGCTATGTCAGACCAGATTAAGCATGAATGTGGAATAGCGCTCATAAGGCTATTAAAACCCCTTGAGTATTACCAGGCTAAGTACGGAACTTGGATGTATGGCCTCCAAAAGCTATACCTTCTAATGGAGAAGCAGCATAACCGCGGGCAGGATGGTGCTGGAGCAGCCTCTATTAAGTTCGATTTGAAACCCGGCTATAGGTACATCGACAGGGCACGCAGCAATTCCTCATCATCAATCCGCGATGTATTCGACAGTATCCACTCAAATATCGACACCTGGGCCAACAAACCCGACACGGTAAACGATCCAGCTTGGGCTAAGGTAAATATTCCTTTTGCTGCTGAACTATACCTCGGACATCTGCGCTACGGCACGTTTGGGAACAACTCCATCGATTACGTTCACCCTGTGATGCGCGAAAACAACTGGAAATCGCGCACCTTGGTGCTGGCAGGCAATTTTAACATGACCAATGTGGATGAACTATTCCAACGGCTTATTGAACTGGGGCAACATCCAAAAGATTACTCCGATACGGTTACTGTGCTCGAAAAGCTAGGGCATTTTATCGACGAGGAAAACCAAAGGTTGTTTCGTCATTACAAAAACGAAGGCAATTCAAACCAGAAAATTAGTGAGCTCATAGCCAACAATATCAACATAAGGCAAATTCTTCAAGAGGCTACCAAAGATTTTGATGGTGGTTATGCCCTAGCAGGAATGGTTGGGCATGGCGATGCTTTTGTTTGCCGCGACCCATGGGGCATAAGGCCAGCATTTTACTTTGCCAACGACGAAATTGTTGTGGCCGCATCGGAAAGACCTGTAATACAAACTGTAATGAACGTTTCGGGTAGCGATGTTAAGGAGATAAAACCTGGCTATGCTTTACTCATTAAGCGAAACGGAGAGGTAACTATGGATGAGATTAGGGTTCCCCAAGCCCGACGCTCATGCTCATTTGAACGTATTTACTTCTCGCGAGGTACCGACGGCGACATATACCGCGAACGAAAAAAACTGGGAGAGCTACTCACCCCGGTAATACTCGAGAAAATTGACTACGACCTGCAAAACACCGTTTTCTCTTTCATCCCCAACACAGCCGAAACAGCATTTTACGGAATGGTAAAAGGTGTTGAAAAGTATATGCTTAAAGAAAAAATTAGGCAAATTACCGAGAAGAAAAGCAATCTCACCGAGGATGATATCGAGTCGATTATTAGCGCCAGGCCACGCGTAGAAAAAATGGCAGTAAAAGACATTAAGCTACGAACATTTATAACGCAAGACTCTGGACGCGACGATTTGGTTGGCCATGTTTACGATGTAACCTATGGTGTGCTAAAAGAGGGACAAGATAATCTGGTGGTTATTGACGACTCCATTGTGCGCGGTACCACGCTAAGAGAAAGTATTCTTAAAATCTTGGATAGATTAAATCCAAAGCGAATTGTAGTTGTTTCCTCATCGCCACAAATACGCTACCCCGACTGCTATGGAATAGATATGGCAAAGCTGGGCGATTTTGTTGCCTTTAGGGCTGCCATTGCGCTGCTTAAAGAAACCGGACAGGAAAATATCATTAATTCTGTATACAAAAACTGTAAAGCTCAGCAAAATTTGCCTAAGGAAGAAATTGTTAACTATGTGAAAGACATATACAGACCATTCTCCCCCGAACAAATTTCCGATAAGATTGCCGAACTACTAACGCCTAAAGGGATGAAAGCAGAGGTAAAAATTGTTTTCCAAACAATTGAAACGCTGCACAAAGCTTGCCCAAACGACAATGGCGATTGGTACTTTACAGGCAACTACCCTACGCCAGGTGGGAATAAAGTGGTTAACAATTCTTTTATAAACTTTATAGAGGGGCGTAACCAGAGGGCATACTAAATTTCATTTGCGTAGATGTTAAAAAATTTGAGCCGTTGGCATCGTTCTTGCTAATGTTTTTGTAAATTTGTTTACAATCACTTAACCTACAAAACTATGAGAAACCTAATGCTCATTCTTATTTCGCTGGTTCTATTTGCACCAGCCGAAGCCATATCGCAGGATAAAAGAGCCCTGAAAGCAGCTGATTTAAGTTTTTCCGCCGCCGAACGCGATTACAGAAAGGGTAACTACCTTGAAGCTGCTCAGAAATACACCATTGTTGTGAACACCGTACCTGCTACAGTTGACTCTCGCAAGCATCTCGAACTTAGGCTCGACGCCCTTATTCAATTAATTGATATCTACTTTTACAAAAGCGTAAACCTTGAGCAAGCTTGCAAATACGTTAACGAGTACAGTAATACCATGAATACCATAGTTAACGCTGGTGTACTGAGGGGTACAAAACTTATGAAATACCTAAAACAGCAGCAAGACTTCGCCAACAAAGAGGCTAAACAATGCGAAAGTTACCAAAGAATTGGTGGCGATATGGATAAATTCCGTAAGAAATCATTCGACAAAGAGTTTGAAAAGGAATTTAAATAACACAGAAAAGCCCCGCAGCAAGCGGGGCTTTTTCTTTATAAACAATGCCTTACCTTTTCCTAATTTTTCTTTTAATAAAAGAGAGTATGTGCCTATCAAACTTATTCTGATAAATATCTGAAATGGTAATCATAATGGCCGTTTCCTCCACATCGCCAAAAAATGGGTTAACAACCGTACCAAAAACTTTCATCGAAGGGCTAATGTTCATGTAAGAGTTAATTAGAGGGGGAATACGCTCACCCAGGTTACGAATTTCCTTCGATAGTATTTTATAATCCTCCTTGTAATCTTTCCCAACAAAAAGTTTCTCCATTGCGCTTCTATCTACATCAACCCTAATTGGATCAATTGGCGTAACAAGACCATTACGGTCAGCAAAGTGCTTGCTAAGAAAGTAAAGCAGCAGGTCGCGAGCCACTTTGTTATACTGTGTATACATGGTTACCTTACCAAAAAAGTATTTCACGCCAGGATACAACACCACAAGTGCCCCTAAGCCATCCCAAAGGTTATCGAGCGCATACATACCCTTTTCTCTCCTTTGCGACGACTGGTAGCGTGGCTGCACAAACGA
>CAZTFJ010000346.1:0-3641 GCA_964612255.1 uncultured Rikenellaceae bacterium
GGAGTACGCCATGGTGTCGCTATTTCATGGCATTGTGCTAAGCTTACTCGTACCATTTTTGGTAACTTTGGTGCTTGGCGGGTTTTAGTTAGGGTGGTGATTTAAGGTGACTAATAATTGTATAGAACTTAGTTGGCTAAACGCAAATATTTAGAAATTTCAATAACATTAAGTTATATGATGAGACGAATTGCATTAATCTTTGCGATTACTTCGGCTACCATATCACAAGTATATAGCCAAAAGACATATATGGTTTCTGTTGATGATAGAAATGCGGCTATCGAACTAACTCAGAATGCGGTATTAGATATAAACAGTAAAAATTATGCAAACGCTTTCATTAAACTAAGGGAGTCAATAGAGATTGATTCCGTGTTTAGAGAAACTTATTTACGTATTTATCAGGTTTATGCATTAAGCCATGAGAATGTATATGAAACCATTAGTACATTAGAGAAGGGTAAAAGAATTTTTGAGCAAGATGATGAACTGTTCTTTTATTGTGGTGAGATTTATAGGCAAAATGAAATGGTGGAGAAAGCTTTTTATGAATATTCAAAGGCCATAGAATATGCGAAAGTTAATGGGGAGGACTATTATCTAGTTCCATATTACTATCTCAATAGAGGAAACCTACTTCTTACTTCTGAACAGTTTGAATTAGCAATTAAAGATTATAGTTATCTTATAAAACTCGACTCTACATCAACCAGTGGGTTGACTTATAGAGGAATTGCGTACTATAAGTTGGGGATAAATGAAAAAGCGTGTGATGATTGGGAAATAGCTGCTAAATATGGATTTGATAAAGCCAATGAATACTATCAAAATCATTGTAAAGCTGAAGTAGAACAAGGGCTATAGATTAGATGAGACTTTTACCTTTTTTTCTTTTCCGTAATATCAATATTCGATAAACACTATAAAAACATCCACCCCATAAACCCCTAAAATATTCTTAATGCGAATTTCTATTACCATTACCCTAATTCTTCTTTTTAGCCTAAACCTTAAAGCCCAATCCAATTGGGTTGAGCTCTCGGGCGATATTCTGCACTTGGCCCTGCCCGGTGCTGCCTTTGGCTCCACAATTATTTGGCCCGAGGAGAAACTAGCCGGAAGCAAACAGTTTATTTGGGCTGCTGGGGTCTCCACCGTTGCAACCTACGCCCTAAAATATGCCATAAACAAGGAGCGACCCAATGGCGAGAGCCATGCTTTTCCATCGGGGCATGCCTCAAGAGCCTTTATGGGCGCCGAGTTTATTCGCCGTAAGTTTGGGTGGAAAGCGGGAGTACCTGCCTACCTACTGGCCGGATATACGGGTTACACAAGGGTGCACGCAAATAAGCACGATTACTGGGATATTCTTGGTGGTGCAGCGGTGGGTATTGCCAGTTCGTATATCTTTGCAAAGCCATTTACCCAAAAGGTAAACCTTAGCTTTGGCAAACAGCATGAGGCATACACGTTAAACTTTAGCATGGTATTTTAGCAAATCTTTAAAAAATTGTATATGAAAACATCGTTATTGAAACTACGCCTATCCCTACTTCCTATTGCGCTATTAGCGCTAATGCTAGCAGGTTGCACTCCCAAACCCGAGTCGGTTCACGATGTGCTTTCGCACATATCATCTATCGACAGCCTTAAGCAAATTGAGGGCGATACAACCCTGTTTGCCGAAACCTGGGAACTGTGGTTTTCTATGCCGCTCGACCACAACAATCCAAAGGCTGGCAAATTCCCGTTGCGGGTGGTTTATAATCATAAAGATTTCGAAAGTCCTATGGTTGTTGCCATCGAGGGGTACAAGATTTATTCGCACTGGCCTACCGAGCCTGCCAAGTTACTAAAGGCAAATCAAATAAATATTGAGCATCGCTTTTTCGATAATAGCCGACCTGCCGACAGCATTCCTTGGCAATATCTTAACATATACCAAGCCGCTACAGACCAGCACAAGGTTATTAAATCGTTTAAACCATTTTACCCGGGCAAGTGGGTTTCCACTGGCATTAGCAAGGGAGGGCAGGCTACCATTTTTCACAGATATTTTTATACCGATGATGTTGATGTAAGCATCCCATACGTGGCCCCGCTAAACTACAGCAGCGAGGATACCCGCATATACGCATTCCTCAGAAATGTTGGAACGCCAGAATGCCGCAATCGGGTTTCAGATTTTCAGGAGGAACTTTTTAAGCGCAAGGATAAGCTTATGCCCTTGCTTGAGCAGCACGCAATAGATAAAGACTACACGTTTGGTTTTGGTCTAAACCGTGCCTACGATGTGAATGTGCTTGAGTACAGCTTTGCCTTTTGGCAATGGGGTGGAATTGATTGCACCGAAATTCCAACAGCCGACGCTACCAACTCGGAGATTTTCTCGCACTGGATAAGCGTTGCTCCTTTCGATTTTATTGAGGATAATGGTGTTGATGCCATCAGACCCTATTTTTATCAGGCAATGACCGAGATCGGATCGTATGCATACGAGGTTGAGCTCTGGAGCGAATACCTTTCCGATAGTACAAATATCACCTTTGATTTTACTATGCCCAAGGGGCATAAGGCCACGTTTAATCCCGAGAGTATGCAAAAGGTTGATAAGTGGGTGAAAACCCAAGCCAACAATATGCTTTATATTTATGGCGAGTACGACCCCTGGAGCGCAACCGCTGCCCAGCCGGGCGGGAGCACAAACTCAATACGCTTTGTAAACCCTATGGGCGACCATCGAACCCGAATTCACAGTTTCCCCGACGATATGAAGCAGATGATATATGAAACGCTTGAGGAATGGCTTGAACAACCTTTAAATAGATAAACATACAGCATATGAAAAAGGTATTTTTTGTAGCGTTCTCCCTATCCTTTCTTCTTATCCTTGGATGCGGAAAGGATTATGGCGACGATGGCTTTTCCGAATCTGAAAATGCTGGTGAGGGGCAAAATCTACAACCTGGTGTTATTACGGCAGGGGAGTGGAACGATTTGGATAATTGGGATTTTTGGAACAACATTCTCAACGAACAGGAGTACTCAACAATGCCTTCATACTGGAGTTTTTTCAATAATAATCGTGTGTCGGTAATACTAACCTCAAGCGATAACACTCCTGTTATTGATGCCACTGTAGAACTGAAAAGGAATGGAATCACAATATTCAGCGCTCGAACTGATAACTTTGGAAGGGCTGAACTTTGGGCAGATTTATATCAAAATAGTTCTGAAGTAGATCCAACGTCTTTAGCTATAAGTATTAACGAGGGAGAATTTACAAGCAATAACGTAAAGCTATTCAACGATGGGGCTAACGAAATAGTTTTTGTAGCCTCATCACCTAGCAATAGGGTTGAAATTTCATTTGTTATTGATGCAACTGGGTCAATGGGCGACGAGCTGGAGTTTCTAAAAACTGAACTGCTAGATGTATTGGATAGGGTTAAAGTTGAGAATCCTAACGCAGATGTTTACACCTCATCTGTTTTCTATCGCGACGAGGGAGATCAGTATGTAACAAGAGTTTCTCCTTTTACAAGCAAGATTGAAACAACCATTGATTTTATAAAGGAGCAGAAAGCCGAGGGAGGTGGAGACTATAGCTGCACCGAGGCTTTCCGCCCACTCTATGC